>JBCCLY010000077.1:0-9967 GCA_039026655.1 Cyanobacteria bacterium P01_C01_bin.38
TATCTGCCGATAGAATGGCTTCCAGAAAAATTAGAATAAGTAGGACAATAGATGCTTCAATGCTGAAATTATATTGAAGATAATCAAAGATTCGCTCTAGCATTAGGGATTTCTCAAACAGCGCAATTAAAAGTTACCAGGAATTGAAAGTTTATTATCGCTTTTTGTAATAAAAAGCTACTTAACTAAAGCTTAACCTCTGAAAGCAACTTTATGGATATTAAAGTTTGCTCGATTGGGTATGGTTTTCCTACCCTAAAATCCGATTGACATTACAAGTGTAGTAACTATTGGTTGTCTGATTTTGGATAATTAACCATTCTAAGCTTAACTATCGCTACAGCTTCTATGGTAATTAAAGTTAATAATTATTAATGCAATGGGACATATTTTTTCAAGTAATTACGCAAGCTTTTGGGATTTAGGTATAAAATTCAATAGTTAAAGTACTTAAATTAAATAAATATTTTTGAGAGGTAATAATGTCTGAACCTACACGAAATTCTCAGCCAATAATTTTAATTAGAGGTTTTGGTCAGTTGGATGTATCGGACGAAAAACAAGATGCATACCAAGGATTTAATGATAGTACAGTTTATCCGCACAAAAAAGGTGAAAATTACATTTATGAAGGATTTATTCTCAGGTTTCTTAAGTCGGATTGGAAGTATCAAGATGCAACAAATGTAGTTGGTTACTATGGTAAACAGATAAAGGGCGAGCCGGTGCTTCCCCGCAAGTTGATGAATTTAGAGAACATGGTTAAAAATGGTGTTTCTCTTTCTCCTCAGCTTCAAAAACTTGAAGAAAAGAATGTTGTAGATAACTTCAAGCGTTTGCAGTCAGAAAATTATTTTTCTGGAGATAAAATTGTTATCGATCCGGCAATGGCTTTACATTTACTCGAATCGGTAGACAATGTTTGTCAAACGATTTGGGTGTTTCGCTACTACGATTTAAATGATAGGACATTTAAAACTTATGGTAAAGGACTTGTGCGTTTGATTGACTTTATTCGAGAACTCGCACATATGCAAAATCCTCAAAAGCCTAAACCGAAAGTAAATGTAATTGCTCATTCTATGGGTGGACTTTTGGTAAGGGAAGCAATACAGCGTACTTATCCGGAAAATAATCAAAAAGCAGAAGATTTTATCAACAAAATTGTTACTCTTGGTACTCCACACCAAGGTATTTCATTTCAACTAATGAAAAACTGGATTGGGATTGATGCAAAAGATGAAATAGAACATTTTCATCCCGGCTTTCAAAAAGATCCAGAAAAGCAAGAATCTTTCGTTAATTTTCATAAATATTTTCCTTTAGAAAGATTGCTAACTATAGTTGGAACTAATTATCGTACTTATGATATGCGAATAGCATCCTTTGCTAATCGTTTGTTTTCAGTAGAGGATGAATATGGAACAAATTATAATCGCAGCGATGGATTAGTTAAACAAAGTTACGCTCAAATTCCTGGAGCATTAAGAACATTTATTCATAAAAGTCATAGCGGTAAAGACTCGATAGTAACTTCACGAGAAGCGTTTGAAATTGCTACGCGTTTCTTTTTTGGTAACTTGAGGGCAAGATTGCGTTTTGTACGCGGTAAAGTAACTCGCGGTAAAGATTTATTTGGTAAAAGTGAATTCTTTTTAGGAGTTTGTATAAAACCTCGTGGTGTAGATTTTGAATTGTTTCATCAAAGTAAAGAAGCAGAGAATTGTTATGGCCCTTTTAGTAAAACTAAAGCTGAATATTCGGATAATAATGTAGATTTTCAAGAAAGCAGCGACGAACTTGGTTTTGCTTGGGCTGATGATAACAAGTTGATTTGGGAAGGTTATTTCGACACAAAGTCAATTTTGCAAGATGAAAGTATTACCGAAAAAGATATGGTAATGCGGCTTGATTTTTATGTTGGAGAAAGGGATTTATTAGGCATCGGTTTTTCCGACAACGTGATTTTTCGCAAGCAATATTATATTCGGGCTTTGCTACCAATGGATAATCAAAAATTACAGCTTTTTCTCCATCCCGACGAACAGTTTACCGATAATGGGGTACTAATGGATTTTATAGATGGTGGTTGGGAATTTGAAGTACGCGGTACTGGTTTTGTTGGCACTTTCAAAATAGAAATTGATGTTGTTCCTGAAGAAGGGGAACCGAAACAATTTTTGATTTGATAAATTTAAGAGTTCGTAGTAAGGAATTTATTCCTTATTTCCTTGCTACGAAACTTTATTAATAAATAGTCTTCTTAAGAATACCAGGAATGGCCGTAACTGTAACCAAAAAGTAGGCATTCCCAACTCGATCCCCCCAACCCCCCCTTAAAAAGGGGGGCTTTGCGTAAGTACTATATACTTTACCCAAGCTCTACACGAATTAGAGAAAATTACCGAGGAAAATCCGGAATACAGTAAATGAAATTTGAGTTAATAAGTACAACACACAAACAATGATATTTAACAATGAAATTACGCTCTACCTTACAAAAAGTTGCTTTGATTTCTCTACCAATCTTAGGCTTTGTAGCTGTACCAAATATAGCTCGCGGTAATTCTTATCAAGTAGCTCAGAATGTTAATTGCAACAATCCTCAAACAACTTTAGAAATGAGAGTTTGTGCCGGACAAAGTTATGAGAAAGCAGATAGAAAATTGAATCTAGTTTATCGACAGTTGAAGCCAAGATTAGGTGCAAGTCAGCAGAATAAATTAGTAAATGCTCAACGTGCTTGGATTCAGTTTAGAGATCAAAGTTGTGCTTTTGAAGGAGCTTTTGCAGAAGGTGGTAGTTTAGAACCAGTTTTGAAGGCAAGCTGTTTGACTGATGTTACCGAACAGCGAGTTAAAGATTTGCAAGGTTATTTAGAAACAGTTAATAATCGGTAAGTATAGGTTTGATTGTAAAGGCAAAGGTATTGTTTATTTGATGTTTAGTTTTTAGAAGTTAGCATTAAATCAGTGTTACTTTTCCTTATATTGGTAGATTGCCACCAGAGGAAAACTGCCAACAGAATTGAGGCAAAGGTAATTAGAGTCATCGTCACAAAAGTGGTATCTATACCTTTAATTAATGCTCCGACGGGTGCAGTAGTAATATCAAGAACTCGATCGGGAACAGACGTGAGATTATTACCAGTTAATAACTGAGCATTATAAACAGTAACTCTTGAAAAAAGAATACTGAACAAGCACGTACCTATTACTATTCCCAATGTTCTTGATAAAGCTAATAAACCAGAGGTAATTCCTAATTTTTTATGTTCTACAGCTTCCATAACTATGTTGGTGATGGGAATAATGGAGCTAATTAGCCCTACTTCTATAAGAATTCCTCGTATACAAAAACCGATAGTAGTAGTTTCAAGATTCAAATTACTACCAGCGAAACATCCAATAGCTATTAATAAAAGCCCGAATAAGCTGACTACACGCTTTCCGAAATAGTCGCAAACAGAGCCTGTTATTGGTGCAAGTATTACTGATGCTAGTGGCAATACTGTTAATAATAATCCTACTTTTTGGGGAGGATAGTGCAAAACTAATTCTAGAAATAAAGGTAGAGCTAATTGGATAATACCAGCAATCATATAAATCATGCCAAATAACAGTAAATAAAAACTGAAACTTGGCAATCGCAACATTTTTAGATCGAGTATTGGCTCTTCTAAACGAGACTCTAAAAGTAAAAAACACACTAAACCAATTGCAGCTAAAGCAATCAAAATAATTTCCTTTACACCGCCAAAACCATTATCCTGTACTCTTGTTATCCCCAGAACAAAACAACTAAGTGTAAGGGACATCAACAGAAATCCAATCGTATCAAAACTCTTACGAAGCCCACTACCAACACAAGATGGTAGATATCTAGCAACAATTATGCTAGCAAGAATACCAATTGGCAGGTTTACCCAAAAAACTAAACGCCAACCACCAAAACTAATCAACAGCCCACCTAATCCTGGCCCTAAAGCTAATCCCAAAGAAGCTAATCCCGTAACCCTGCCTAATGCACGTCCCCTTTCTTTTTCGGGAAAAATTTCTGCAATTATTGCATTCCTTAATGCCCATACTAATACCGCTCCGAGTCCTTGTAATCCTCGAAAGGTAATTAAAAAAGCAATATTTGGTGCTAATCCACAGAAGAGTGAACTGATAGTAAACAACACCAACCCACTCAAAAACAATAGCTTCTTATCAAACATATCGCCTAACTTTGCAACAGTTAGTACCAGCACTGTCAGTACAAGAGTGTAAATTAAAATTATCCACTCAGCAGTTGCGAAAGTGGTATTAAAGTCTTCAACCAGTATCGGAATCATTGCACCGACTATGTATAACTCCGCAGCAATCATAAATGCGCTGATTCCAATTCCTAGAGTTATCCACCGTTTCTCAGATGTAGTTAGTTGATGAGTCATATTTGTTGTAAAAAAAAACTTTATACTTAATGGCATCAAGATTTTCTCAAGCCCCAAAATGGAGCTTTGAGAGATTCTTACAGCACGGGAGAAAGTTTGCGGGAGGTACATTCTTCTTACTCCCTACTCCCTACTCCCTCAGATGAAATTGCCTGTAAATGCATCAACTGTGATGTGATGATTTAGGCTTCTAAATACCCATAATCATTCTCAGAGTTAGGGATTCTTCCTCATCTAAACCAAATTCCCCATCGCTAGAATCGAAAGTTTCTGGATCTACATAAGTTCCGAATATCCGATCGCAAAATGTGAATACATCACCGAGATTTTTGTATTGCAGTTGAATATCACTCGAATGATGAACTAAATGATATCTAGGTGTAACAAAAACCCATTCAACTGTTTTCATCCAAGGTAGCCACTGAATATTGCTGTGAACAAAAAAAGTAAAGAATGAATAAGCAAGCACGCAAATTAACGTAATTTCTAAAGGAATTCCTAATAGCGGAAACCCTAAAAAATCCCATTTGGCAATAAATTTAGCAATTAAGGAATTTTTATTTCCCTTGAGCCAGTACATAGAGCTTTGCAAATGATGCCATTTATGAGTTCGCCAAAAAACAAGGTTATGATGCATTAACCAGTGGTAAAAATAGGCAATCAAATCCTTGATTAAAATCGCCAAAATAATTCTTAACCACAAAGGAAGAGACAGAACTAATGTCCAACCTGTCCAATGGTTAACTGCTTCTATCTGAGGGAGAATGAATAGATTTGCTATATAAGCATAAATTTGAGCAGAAAGAATTATAAATAACAAAATTATGGGCAATTCTTTCAAATCTTGGAGAAATGTAGACACATATTGAATTCTACGGAAAGGTTGATTAATTTCCCATATCCAGAGTATTGTCCCCGAGATTAATAGTGTTAGGACAGGAACTAGCAATTTTTGCATCAAAGCAACAGAAAAATCGATGAATTGTGCCATAAAAATACAATTATCTTGCAGATAAAATATATAGAATTTAGGTTGTAAGTAGGTCGGCGTTGAAAATCGTAATTGAGAGAAGGGAGTAGAAAGTAGGGAGTAGAAAGTAGGAAGTAGAAAGTAGGAATAAGGGTTTGAGGCTAATTTAGTTTTTGTTACATAATTCGATTAATTTGTGCCGACTTACTTGTATCGATCGATTAATTACAAGCATTTTCTCAATGAATTACGAACAAATACTTATAATTAGTAACTTTATTTATGTGCTTACAAAGTTAATAATTTTGTCATTTTTATAACTTCCTCATTGGCAAGAATTCGATTTTCATTGCGGGCTTTAACTAATATTTCATCTACAATTTCATCCGCTACTTCTATCTGTTTTCGATGTAATAAAAACTTGACATTGGCACGACCGCTGTAAGGACCAACTTGAATCCCGTAATCCAATCCAACTAAATTTGGATCGACTCCTGAATAAATAGAAGCTGCTATATCTTTGTTTTGTTGAAGTTCAGCTTTGAGAATAGCTGATGCATGAACACCCATCTGAGTCAGAAAGCTATTTGTACCAAAAACTGGATATTTTTTGGGAATATTTAACTCGCAAAGTTGAGCAACTTTCATGCAATATTCTCTGAGTTTTACCAAGTTTTCACTATTCCAAAGCCCCTGCATTTGTAGATTAATCATGATTAAATCCAAAGGTGCATTTCCAGCACGTTCACCAATACCAAGCATAGTACCCTGGACACAATCAACCCCCGCATTGACAGCAGCCAGGGAATTTACTAATGCTAAACCTCGGTCGTTATGACCGTGAAAATCTAACCGTACTTTGAAACCCTTTCGATCAAAAAACTGTCGCAGGTGTCCAACTAGTTGCTCTGTTCCTGTAGGAGTTAAATAGCCTACCGTATCGCAAACTGTAATCTCTGTAGCTCCTTCCTCAATCGCAGCTTGACATAAACGTTCTACTATTTCCGGCTCAGCCCTAGAAGTATCTTCAGGAGAAAAATTAACAGGTAAACCTAGTTTAGTTGCTAAACCAACACCAAAACGGGTTAGTCGTTCTAGTTCATCAACTTCCCACCGTTCGACATAACGACGGATAGGAGAGCAAGGAATAAATAAATGAGCGACTACAGGATGGCTACTACTTTGACGAAGCCTATCAATAGCATGGATATCTGCTTCTACCATGCGTCCGAGTAGACCAAATCTGATATCTAATCCTCTAATATCTGCTCCCTTACAAATAGCTAGAGCTTGCTTATAAGCCACTTCCTGACCGGGAAAGCCGACCATTGCATCGTTAATTCCTGAGTCATTTGCTAGGCTGAGTAAGTCTAACTTTTCTTCTACAGAAGGAATCCGATTAACACCACCTTCTAAACCATCTCGTAAGGTTTCATCACATATTTGAACAGATTTCAGATTATTATCTGATGATTTGTTCCAGTCATATATCAAATTACTCGCATCCATAATTCTAAGTCGATTAAATACTTTCAGGTTTTGCTATAATTTCGGACTTTTAAAGTGCCAATATTGTAGAATTTATCGGTAACTATTCTATTTTTAATACTCTATTTTGTGGTTTTAATAACCGTAATGCTTCTTTGAGTAATATCATCCCCTGCCTAAAATTATCTGTATCTCTGGCTAAAGCAATTCTGATATATTTCTCACCTTTTGTGGGATTATTCCAGTAAAAGAAAGTACCAGGTAAAACATAAACTCCCTTGGCTTCAAATATAAACTTTTGTAGGTCAGTTGCCTTAATACAATCGTCTTTAATTTCACACCAAGCTACACTAGTTTTTGCCATTGTATCTGGCAGATGTAAAATTTGTCCCTGGAGATTTTCTTTCAGAATAGCTCTGTTTTCTTTAAGTAAATTCCTAATATGACCAAAATAATTGTGATGTGACTCTAAAATATATTCACTCAATAAATTAAGAATAAATGGAGAAACACTTAAAATATAAGAAGTATAAATTTCATACATATCCTTGTATAAACAATCAGATACTTTTAACATTGCTGCTTTAGTATTTTGAATTGGCCAACATTTGCCAGTGTCTTCAATCGCCATATACTTGATACCAGACTCTTTCAATAACTGATAACTGTCATATAGCTCGATTTCCAAGTCATACATCAGAAAATTAGCAAAACAATAATCTATAATTAGCAGTTTATTGTAATCTTTACAGAACCTAATAATTTCTTGAAAAATCTTCTTTTTCTGAGTACCTAATGTAGTAAAACCTGTGGGATTATTAGGATCTACAAGAAATATTGCATCTGTTTTAATACAATTTTCTAGATTTTTGTAGATAGTATCGCCGTCATACAAAAGCTCTTCTTCCAACGGATTAGTTGGAATATTTAGATTTTTTAACACCCCGAAAAGACTATCAAAGCAGGGTTCAATTAAAGTCACGCTCAAGCGCTTTTTAAATAAATAGTTCGCGATATGCATTATGGCAATTGAAGCAGCATAATGCAGCATAATATTATTTGGTTTCAATGCACTTTTTAAACCACGAGTGGTGTAGAAAGCTTCTATGAACTTATTATTCAAATCTTGTTGCTTGCTTCGTTCAGCCTCTAACCATAACTCCGGTAATTTTTTAACAATATCCATTTGTGAACGAGATTGACTCTGTTGAGTAAAAGCATTAGCAAAGTTAAATTCATGCTGCAATGCTTCAACTTCATGTTGAGTAAGATCCGCACAATTCAATGTTTTCATAGGTTGCAAAATTCTTGGAAACTAGTACAAGTTCAAATACTTTTGGTTTATGAAAACTAGCAGTCTAATAAGGGAACAAAAGAGAAACTATCAACCGCACCTGCGGCGAATAAAATGCTTCAAAACACGCAAATCTTTTGCCTACGAACTACTCCCATAGAAACCCCCAAAAGGATTTAGTGCAGTACGTAACAACCGATTGCATTAATTATGAATAAATTATTAGTGAAAGCGTTTTGCTCTATGCTGTTCACTAGCAAGCTTCGCGGCACATTGAAGCTCGACACTTTAATTTTTGCAGGGGATCATTTTATCCAATTCCCTGAAGGTGAAATATGAATGGAAACACTATAAGGCTTTGTGTCTATCTAACTATACGGCTTCGGAACACAGTAAATGCCGTTTAATTATGCTCTAGAAAATATATGTATACCTATAATTGCGTCATTAACGACTAATGACTATAACAGCGGAACCACTTTCCTGCTGCTTGTACTTTAAGAGGTTAAAGTATTGTCTCATTTCTCACTTAGTAATATCACGTTCTTTCCCTTGTTTGTCTGTCTTCTATAATACTAAAATTGAAAATTTGCCATCATCAAATTTCTTTTAACATAGGCATCACCGCAACCGAAACTAGAAATTAAAGCTAAATCATTTGTAACAACAGATAAATAAGTCGGCACAAATAAACTGAACTATGTCACCCGACGGTAAATTGGCTTAAAACCCTTACCCCTGCTGCCTAAGAATGAAAAGTTGCTCTTGCGGGAAACCCCCAAGACCGCACTTTATGTCCTATCGGACACGCTTCGCTAACGCTACTCCCTACTCCCTACTCCCTCGTCATAGTTATAATTTTCAACGCCAACCTACTTAATTCCTATTCTGAGAAATGCGTTAATTAATACTGAGTCTTGGTTTTTAAGTTAAATATTTTAGGCACGAAACATAAGATAAAGCTGAATCAAGAAATTATGAAATATAAGCAAATAGTATATGTAATTTATAATACTTCCATTCTCCGGTAAATAAGATTAACATTTGAATCGAAAATTACCTACATTCCAAAAATTACTCAACTAGATTCCTTGATGTTAAAGGTAAAAACTTCATCTGTTAAACTTGAGAATTTTTGCAAACAGAAAATTATGAAAAATTTGATCCAAAAGATAGCTATCGTAATTGCAATTGTTTTTGCTGTAACTTTTTCCCTTCAAAGTTCTCCTGCTTATGCATTCGTGCCAGGTGACTTAGATAAATTAATTGAAAACGACTGTCCAAAATGTGATTTGTCTGGAGCAGATTTACAAAACGCTACATTGTATGGAGCTAACCTCGAAGGAGCAAGCTTATTGTTGGGCACGCTGCTATCTTATCTTATTGATGGTTTTATAGTTCTTATATAGGTTCGTAGTCAGCGCTTTATCGCTTGCAAGCATTAAAGTTCTTACTACAAACCCAGTTTATCGATCTGTATCATATTTGATTGAAACGGCTTTACAACTCATATAAATTAGTTATATAAATTCATAATTATCTAAATAACTATTTATTCATCAATGTGCCGAAGCGATTAGAATTAGCTAGTTTTCATTGTTGAAAATTCATAAATTGATTGACCATTATTTTCTCTTCAAAACTTCCGGAACCTTCAAATAGCTGTATGTAGTTATAGGTGTTCGTTGAAAAGAAAATGCATAAGTCATTAAATCCGTACCTATTTATATATAGAAATGGATTTAAAGTTCATTTTCTTTTATTAAATAATCAGGAAAAA
>JBCCLY010000078.1:0-9942 GCA_039026655.1 Cyanobacteria bacterium P01_C01_bin.38
AAAATTTTTTTTTTAATTAAATTTTTTATAACTGTATCTGGGGGTGTTTATTTTTATGATGGTTAATCATAATTTTTTATTTTTTTTGTGCGACCTTCGGGTTCGATTTGTATCTCACGCGACAACTTTGCTCCTTCTGTATACCACGCTCCAACTCGCCCCCCACTACCAAATGTTTTTCAAAAATAGGATGTTCCTTATCAAAATTCCTAACTCCTAACTCCTAACTCCTAATTCTTGAGCTTAGGATAATCAATATATCCTTCTTCCCCACTGGTATAGAAAGTACTGCGGTCGTATTTATTAAGTTCGGCATTCAAAGCGAAACGTTTGGGTAAATCGGGATTGGAGACAAATAAACGACCGTATGCGATAAAATTTGCATTATTATCTTTGATGAATTCTTCTCCGGTGTCGCGAGTGTAGCCTCCTGCGGAAATAATTATTCCTTTGAAAATAGGACGGAAAAATTTTGCTCCCAAACCCGTACCGTCATCTTCAATAGTTACATTACCTTTGATGCGCGGTTCAACTACGTGAAGATAAGCTATCTCTAAACGATTTAATTCTTGAGCAATATAACCGAAAGTGGTAGCGGGATTGGAATCGTGCATATCGTTAAAAGTACTGCTAGGAGACAAACGCACTCCAACTCTTTCTTTACCCCAAACATCTATTGCTGCTTGAGTAATTTCTAAAAGGAAACGCGCTCTATTTTCTATCGAACCACCATATTCATCGGTGCGATAATTGGAATTATCCTGTAGAAATTGGTCGGGTAAATAACCATTACCAGCATGAATTTCCACTCCATCAGAACCTGCTTCTAAAGCGTTTTTGGCTCCTTGTCGAAACTGCTCGATAATTACAGGAATTTCTTCTAAACTTAATTCTCTAGGTGTAACGTGGGGAAATTGTCCGTTGGGAAGATCGGCTAAATAATCGGCAGCAATAGCACTAGGAGCAACGGGAATGTCACCTTCTTCTAGTAAAGCCGGATGAGCAACTCTTCCCGCGTGCCACAATTGTAAAAAGATTTTGCCACCTTTATCGTGTACCGCTTTAGTAATCTGTTTCCAACCTTCAATTTGTTCTTGACTGTAAATTCCTGGTGTATTGGCATAACCAAGTCCATTACGAGCTACTTGAGTTGCTTCACTAATAATCAATCCAGCAGAAGCGCGTTGAGCATAATAAATAGTATTCATTGGTTGGGGGACAAAACCATTACCCGCACGAGTGCGAGTTAAAGGAGCAAGAATCATCCGATTTTCTAATTTCATCTCACCCAAAGTAGCGGGAGAAAGTAATTTGAGTTTGGTAGTTGTTGCAGTAACCATAATTTGTCTCCTTGTAACTTGTAAAACTTGTTTTCTCAACCATGTTTTTACCTTAACTCCATTCAATAGAGATGTGAATATAGTTTTTATGCCAAAAAGTTTTGCGTTTTATGCAAAAATGATTTACTCAACAGAACCTCACCCCGCCCTCCGGGCACCCCTCTCCTTATTAAGAGAGAGGGGAAGAGGTTTGTATCGGAATTACTCAAACTTCCTCTCCTTCATTCTTCCTCAGAGCTCTTTGTGTTCTCTCTCTTGAAAAGTTGTACTCGCAGAGATTGCTTCGCTTACATGGGGGAAACCCCCAAGACCACACTTTTCGCTGCGGTTTTTTTATTCCGGTGAAACCGGATTTGATATTAACTAGCAAAAAAATAACTGCCGAGACAGGTGCTATATCTCGGCAGTTGTTTATTATTTGATTGAGTGGAAACATCTAAGCGCGTAAAGCAGAATTCTTAGTAGAAGGATTGGCAAATCGTTCCTTACCATACATAAACTGTGAGCGATCGCCCAAATCTTTCCCTACTTTCCTTAAATACATCCCTAATCTCAGTTGCTCGGGTTCCCATTCATTCAACGCTTTATCAACATCATGATTGTGATTTACCAAAGCATCGGCAAGAGCAATGGCGTTTGCAGCAGCTTTTGAAACACCTGCTGCCGTATGGGGACGAGGAATAAACGCTGCATCCCCAACCAGCGCAATACGATTAAATGCCATTTGCGGTACAGTCAAATCTAAAATGGCCTGAACAAACGGTTCTTTGGTAGCAGCGACAAGTCGTTGAAAAGGTGGTGCAAGAACTCTATCGGCATACAATCGCATCTGCTGTTCGACTTCTGGTGCAATCGTTCCAGGTGGAATCGAATAGTCACGATGTTTGCCATTTTTATCGGTGAGAATAGGTGTTAATTCCGTTGTCTCATCGTAGTTGACGTACCATACCCAATTAAAGCGACGCTCTCCCGGTACAAGAGACTCATTCTCTCCTGGAATCACGTATTGAAGAATATGGGAGTTAGGAAATTGGTAAAAGACAAAACGTTCTCTGAGCATAGCAGCAGTTTCTGCGTCAAGTTCCCTTTCGTCAACCAATCCGCGATAGGCAACATAACCAGCATATTGCGGCTCATGATTAGGAAGGAGTAATTTCCTAACGGTGGAATTTGCACCATCAGCACCAATTAATAAATCGCTTGTGTCGGAAGTGCCATCTGCGAAAATAGCTGTCACCTTTTCATCATCTTGGGTTACTTCCGTGAGAGTTTTTCCTTGGTGGTAGCGCTCTGCGGGAAAATGTCGCTGCATAGTACCATACAACAAATTCCAGGATGTCAAAGTCTGACGCATGGGCATATTAGTAGCAATATTGCCATGCTGATTTAAGTAAAATCGCTCATGTGCTACTACACCAAAAGGTGCTTCATAGCTTACACCAGCCCGCTCAAATGCCTCTATAATTTCTGGTTGTAAAACTATTCCACCACCGCGACTATCAAGACTATGGGAGGAACGCTCGTAAATATTTACCTCCCAACCAATCGATTGCAACAAGACTCCTGTGAACAATCCGCCTAATGAGCCGCCGATGACAATGGCACGTTTTGTTTTGTTCATAATTAAACCTCTGTTAACTCACGAACAGCTTTTTGCAATGTACTTAAAAACACTTCGACAGGCTGGGCACCAGATAAAAACTCGTTACCGATGCGGATACTAGGAACGCCGCGAATACCTCTAGATACTGCTTTGTGTTCCAACTCGCGCACTTCATGAGTACCAGCATCACTCTGAATAAATTCTAGAGCTACGTCTTTATCGATACCGATATCTGCTGCTAGACTAGCTAAAATTTCAGCACTACTAATGTTTTGTCCTTCGGTAAAGTAAGCGATAAATATACGTTCTGCCATTTCAGTAGCTTTATCTTGTTGAGATGCAAACCAAACCAGACGATGTGCTTTGAGTGTATTGGGCGTAAACTCCATCAAGTCATAACGAAACTTAATGTCATCCTCAAGGGTAGCTAAGATGGTTTTTGCATCTAACTGCTGAGAATATTCCCAACTACCGAATTTTTGACTGCGGTATATTTTGCGCTCCATGCCCATTCCCGGCATATCTGGATTTAACTCAAAAGGATACCAAATTCGCTCAATATTTACAGAAGGATTTAGTTGAGCGATCGCTTTATTCAATCGTTTTTCTGCAACCAAACACCAGGGACAAATAAAATCCGAGGTGATTTCAATAGTTAAGGTCATGCTTGTGATTACATCTCTTGTTTGGATAACATATTTACCTTAACTTGACTCACTAAAGATGTTAATATAGCTTTTGTGCCAAACAGTTTTGCGTTTTAAGCAAAAATAGGTAATTAAAAATAGTAGATAAAATAAAAAAATTGCCGAGACAGGTGTTACATCCCGGCAGTTATCTATATTTATTCCAGCGGAGAAAATAGCGTTGCTGTTAGCGAAGCGTGGCCTTAGCTATATTCAACTATGAATTGTATTCATATACATTTTTTTTAAGCATGAAACCTGTGTAGAGACGTAACACTGTTACATCTCCCGAGTAAGGTGAAATCATAATTTGTTTAAATTTTCATATGTAGCGACCTAATCTGAAATAGCAGAAGGTATCTTATTAATTTTCAAAGTGTAAGCTGGCGATTGTTCGACTGTAGACATATCCGGTAGCGTTACCGACAAGTTCTGTCCGTCTTGTTGCCAAAAGAGCCTCCCTCTTACCCCTAACATTGTAATAGTTGTGTATTTGGGTAAAACCAATCCCGGAATTGTTATTTTACGGGTATTTGGAGTATCAAGCAGGACAGCGTACAAATTATTTCTATTAGTGGTGTAGCGTATTTGGATGCCTTCAGAAGTTACATCTTCCGAGCGAGTCCAGTATCGCGAGCCGAAAATGGCTTCACCGTTTATATTTAACCAACTACCTAAGCCGAGTAGACGTTCTTTTTGCAGTTGTGAAATTGAACCATCTGGAGAAGGACCAATATTAAGCAATAAGTTACCGTTTTTACTTACGACATCAACAAATAAATCAACAAGTTCGTCTACTGAAATCATGTTTAAATCTGTATCGTTTTGGTTGTAACCAAACGAGTAACCCAAACCCCGCGTACTTTCCCATTTCTTGGGTTCAATTTCTTGGAGTTGACTGTATTCGGGTGTTGAAAAGTCGAAGGGTAAACCAAATTGTCCGGCCAAATCAAAACGGTCATTTACCACACCATCGGGTACATTATTGTAGAAGTAAGCCATAATTTCCAAAGTATCGTTTGGACTGGGGTAGCCTAAATCGTTCCATAGGATAGATGGTTTGTACCGCTCAATAAGCTCGCGCCAGTGATTATTTGCGTATTGTGCATAAGCTCGATCTTGAATAATTGCTCCTAGCAATGTATTAAAATCTGTAACTGTTGTATCTTGGAAAGACCAATCAATACCGCCAGAGTAGTACAAGCCCATACGTATACCTTCTTGGCGAACCGCTTGTGTTAATTCACCAACAATGTCACGCGATGCGACATTTCCTGGTTTGTATACGGTGTCACTGTCCCATAACAAGAAACCATCATGATGCTTAGTTGTTAGCACAACATAACGCGCACCTACTTGAGAAAATAATCTTGCCCATTCCGATGGATTCCAGTTTGTAATAGCTTCGTTGAAACTGGGAATAAAGTCGTCGTAGGTAAAGTTTTCACCATAAGTTTGACGATGATAATTATAAGTATCGCCCCCCTCAAGTTTCATTGAGTTGTAATACCATTCAGCATAAGGATTACGCTCAAACCAATATTCCCAACCTTGGGAAGCAACCACCTCATTGAAGTTACCAGTTAGTGGTGCCCAACTAGGTACTGAGTAAACACCCCAGTGAATGAAGATGCCGAGTTTTGCATCCTTGAACCATTTTGGAACTTCATGCTCTGATAACGATTCTATGGTTGGTTCATATTTCGGCGTTGCAAGAGCAATTTTCTGTGTCGAACTCCAAGCTGTAACTAGCAATACCACTAAGAAAAGTAGACGAGTAAAAGACTTAAACATCATAGTCATTTTTTAAGCTCTGATTAAAGTGCTTGTATTTAAAGCTTGCTGCTTTCACTAATATCATGGTGTTGCACCTTTAGGTTTTATGCAAAAACAAGATAAATAAACAATGGATCAATTTGCTGCAATGCAAGCCTTTGTAAAGGTAGTTGATACGGGTAGTTTTTCCGAAGCATCTCGACAGTTAAGAGTTGCGGTTTCGTCTGTAACTCGTCAAGTTAATTCGCTCGAAACTATGCTGCATACCCAGTTAACCAACCGTTCCACTCGCAGCGTTACCCTTACACCTCAAGGACGCAGGTATTATGAAAAAGTGGTACGAATTCTTCAAGATGTGGAAGCAGCTAATTGTTCGGTGGCAGAGCAAGATGAAATACCGCGAGGTTTGCTCAAAGTTAGTCTTCCTGTAGCTTTTGGGAGACTCTATATTGCACCGTTGATTAAGGATTTTTTGGCACAGTACCCCGAAATGCAGCTAAATTTAACCTTTAGCGATGCACTAGCTAATCCAGTAGAAGAAGAATTAGATTTAGTTATTCGTCTCGGTAATCTTGATCGTTCCGGTGCTAGTTGGATTGTCCGCAAACTTACATCCTATACGCGCTGTGTTTGTGGAAGTCCGACTTACTTTGAGCAGTATGGCACACCACAGCATCCCGATGATTTAGTAAATCACAATTGTTTATGCTTTAGCTACTCTACGGGATATGAAATATGGAGATTTAAGCGAGAGAAAGAAGTCTGTGAAGTGAAAGTTAAAGGCTCGTTGGTAGCAAACAATTCCGAAGTACTTCGACAAGCTTGTTTAGATGGGTTGGGTTTAATCTTGATGCCAACTTGGTTAATTGGCAAAGATATTAGTGAAGGGAGATTGCAATCTGTTTTTAAGGATTTTCAGTTTCATCCCTTAGTAAATATGGATGCAGGAATTTACGCGCTTTATCTACCCAATCGCCGCGATACGCTGCGAGTTCAAACCTTTGTTGATTTTTTGATTCAACGGTTTACCAAGTGATATCGCGATCAAAAAAAACTATCAGTATTCTTCAAACTTCCTTTTTCTTCTTCCTCAGCGCTCTTCGCGTTCTAGTAAGGTTTATTATAATTCCGGTGTTACCGGATTTGACTTTACTTAAAAAGCCTTACGTTCTCTTTTTTACCGAAAAATTAGGGTTTAAAGCCCCGTCCTTGTAGGACGGCTTTTTATTTTTTAACTTATGTTATCTTTCTTTCTCACGATAGCTAATAAATGGTATATGTATTATTGGAGGTGATACAAAATGTTTAACCTGACCTACGAATTTAAACTCAAACCATTACAAAGACAATCGAATATTTTTGAACAATGGCTTGAGATTAATCGTCGAGTCTATAACTATGCTTTGCAAGAGCGCAAGGATTGGTACAAGTCTCGTAGTTGTCAGGTAAATGTTTGTAGTCTTCATGGACAATACATCATTAGAGCTGATGCTCCCCGCCCAACATACGCTTCTCAATGCAAATCATTAACAGAAGCAAAAAAAACTAACTCCGAATTAAAAACGGTGCAATCTCAAGTTTTGCAACAAACGTTGAAAAGAGTTGAGACAGCATTCACCAATATGTGGGAGCGTAATTTTGGATTCCCTAGGTTTAAGAAACATGGGCAAATGCGCTCATTTGTATTTCCTCAAATGAATGGGGATAGATTGAAACGCGCCGAGGTTAATCTTCCTAAAATTGGTTGGGTCAAATTTCGTCAAAGCCGAGTTATTCCAGACGGTGGAGTTATCAAACAAGCACGTATCGTTAAACGTGTTTCTGGTTGGTATGTGATGCTAACTATCCAATGGGATGTAAATCCACCACAGCCACAGCCTCATGGAGAAGCGATAGGTGTTGATGTTGGGTTGATTTCAATGGTTGCAACAAGTAATGGTCTCTTAATCAAGCGTCCGAGGTTTTTTGTTGATGCCGAACGCAAGCTGAAATTGCTAAGGCAAAAAGCGGTGTGGATGTTCCTCCCGCTTTATTGCCGCGCAACAGCGCGTTAGCAGAAAAATCAAAGGTTCTAATAATTGGTTAAAAGCACAAAAAAAAGTTGGCTTATTGCATGAATACGTTTCTAACTGTCGTAAAGACTGGCATAGAAAGTTATCACATAAGTTGTGCGACAATGTAGGAATGATATTTGTAGAAGATTTAAATCTAATTGGTTTGTCCAGAGGGATGTTAGGAAAGCATTGTTTGGACGCGGGTTTCGGTCAATTCTTCAATATTTTAGAGCAAACCTGTTTTAAGCGTGGTGTCTATTTCCAGAAAGTAGATGCACGAAAAACTTCACAAATATGTCCTAATTGCCAACACGAAACAGGAAGGAAGACACTTTCTGAGCGTATTCATAAATGTGATAATTGTGGCTATGAAACCGATAGGGATACCGCAGCCGCGCAAGTAGTTCTAATTAGGGGACTTGCAGCCGTAGGGCATACGGTCAAGATGCTTAGTGAGGGTAAACACATTGGTGTCCCTGCGAACTAAGAATCTCCGCACTTTTAGGGCGGAGAGTGTCAAGAATACAATCTATATAATCCCGCTTATAATGAGATAATTACTTAACTTTTCAACTTAGAGGATGTTTGAAAAGTCTAATTAAATACTCGAACTGGCGGTTGAAACCGCGTCTACACAAACCGGCACCCGTCTGCACGGGTTTAGAATCAACCAGTCCACGGAGGTGGTGAGACTAGTTGGGGGTGTCGGTTTCCGTCCCCCAATAAGCGCGTTAGCGGAGCGTCTCCCGGAGGGAGATACCCGGAGGGACTTTGCCTGTGTAGTAGCGGTTTTAACCGCCGGATACTTTTCAAACATCCTCTTAAGGGTATATATAATCTCTCAAAAAATTTCAGATAAAATGAGATAAACGCGAAATTTTTTATTTGTTTCCGTTTAATGATATTATTAATCGTAGAGAGGATTATAAATAATGGGAAGGCTTGCTAATAATAAAATTTGTAGCAAGCCTTCCCATTATAAAAAATATTTAATTCATTCTTAAATTATCTCATATTTTCACAATTAAAAAAAATTAATCAAATGAAATTGAAATTTTTTTTTAATTGTTATCGAATGATATGGATATGTAGAAGATATTTTAATTGAGATTATAGGGTAAACCAGAAAAATATAAACTCTTATAATCAATATCATCTAGAATTACTATAGGAATAGCCTTAAAGAAGCTTTTCTAGTTTTTTAAGCTTTATAAACGCTGATGACAATCCAAAATATTGATAATCCTTTTACATCGCTCAAGTTTCGCAATTTGGTGCTGCGCTTTATAGTGTTGTCTTTCTTAAATAGCTTTCTATTATTTTTTTTACAAACAGGTAGCGGTTTAAAATTAAATCAGCAAGACTCGGTAATAATAATTTATATTTTTCTGTTTGTTTCACTTTGCTTGTGGACGCTAAAAGACTTTGGGGGTTCAAGAGCTAAACTAAAGTATGTGGTAGGCGATTTTCCCAAAAACTATAACTGGCTATGGTCAATGTGGTTAGTTCCATTAACTATAATCTTTTCTATCAGCGCCTTCTTTGTATTGTTCTACTTAGTATCATTGGCAGCACCTTCCTTTGTCGAACAACTTCTGCGTGAGGTTGCCAATACTCCATCAGTTGAAAGTTCTAACTCTTTCGCATCTAATCTGCTCGTAGGTATAGCATTTTGTATAGTAGCGCCAATCACAGAGGAATTTATCTGTAGAGGAATCATATTACAGCGTTGGGCTACCAAATGGGGAATTCATGCGGGCTTGCTGTCGTCATCATTACTTTTCGGTTTTTTGCATCCCCAAAATCCAATTGGATTGACGTTAGCGGGAATGATTTGGGGTGTACTTTACATCAAAACGCGCTCTTTAATTGTGCCGATAGCTTTTCATGCATTTAATAATATTTTAGCTGTGTTACCGCAACTTCTACCCCGCAATTCATCTAGCTCCACATCAACACTAACAATGGAAAGTTTACAATCTTCTTGGTGGGTTGGTGTTATAATGATGGCAATTTCCTTACCTTTATTATTACGTTTTATTTGGAAAAACTGGCCTAGCAAAGATACAGTCATTCCCTATTTAAGCAATGCCAAGAAAGAAAGAAAAATGGTTTAAAGCTTACAATTTAATTTGTTTTTATACTCTATGCCCAATGCCCAATCCCCAATGCCCAATCCCCAATATTTAAACTTTCTTCGGAAACACGTAACGTGTAGCCCATATGGTAAAAAACGGTAAGAAAATAGCGTGGACTAAGAAAACAGATAAAGCTATTCCAGTAACTTTCCAGTTTTCTCCTAATATTAATGTCAAACTGTTAACGGTATCGGCACCGAACAAAGTACTAACAATAGTTTGAATGTTAACTCCGATAAATAAGAATAGGGCAAATAAGCTAGTAAATACTACATTCCAACGTAAATCTAAATGAGGTTTTCCAATAGCTACTAATAATTGAGATGCTGCATCTGCAAAAGGTCT
>JBCCLY010000079.1:0-9916 GCA_039026655.1 Cyanobacteria bacterium P01_C01_bin.38
CGAACAATCAAAATTACTCTTTCAGGAATAATTGCAGCGGCTCATCTTAAAGGTCCCGATAAAGTTGTAGATTTATTAGTTAGTGGTAAAGTATCTCAAGATCCTTTTGGTACTTCTATCCTGGCATATTTAGAAGAATTTGGCGGTTATGAAACAACACCGAAAGATTTTTTGCAGCTATAATACATTTTTGTATGAATTTACTTTTTTCATAGATAAATATCTTTAGTTACCATCAGAATATATTCAAAAAAGTAAACTTTTGTAACTGTATTATGTCAGTGAACAATAAAGAATCAATCATCAGAGGATGTAAGAATGCGTCGGCATGTTTAACATCAAAACCCTAAAAACCTAACCCCTAACCCCTTCCCTACTAGGGAAGGGGAATAAGAAAACAAGGGTTTCAAAGTCTCTCTCCTGGTAGGAGAGAGATTACTCTCCGAGAAAACGCATTCGCGTTCATAGAGAAAGGTTATGCATAATTTTTTATACTTTCAAAACATCCTCTCAGCTTTTATTGAAACTGTCTCAGTTATCGGGTTGTCTACTAATGAAATTCAAAACCGCTATAGCTTGCTTAAGTATTGGTTTGATGAGTGCACTTCTAGCCATCACAACTCCTCTCTTAGCACAAGAATCAATACCATCTTTTTTTACTAACCCAGCACTCAGCGAGGAAGATAATCAAATTCTTGCTAAAGTTACCAGTCAAGAAGGAATGCCTACTTCCCCAGAATTAAGATCTCAAGTTGATGAATTTGTAGAGCTTGAAGGTTTTGGTTCCATTGCTTATAGAAAACCATTGAAATCAAGTTCAAACACAGTCACTCCCTTTGTTTTATTTCATAATATTTATGGTGGAGTAAGTCACCGCAATTTACGAGAACTTTTATCTAACTTGGATAAAACCCGAGCACCAGTTTATATTTTAGATTTACCAGGGATTGGTCGGTCATCGAAGCCAAAAACTACTTATACATTAGAAAAAATTGATCGGTTTGTAGATGAATTTCTCGCAGAAGTAGTACACGAACCAGCTAATGTTATCGCAGAAGGAATTACAAGTTTAAGTGCTTTAAAGGTAGCAGCAGAACAACCACATTTATTCAAATCGCTGGTAATAATTTCTCCCAACGGAATTAGTAATCTAGAATCACCACCAACAGAAGCAGAAAATCAAATATATCAGCAGCTATTTCAAACCGATGATGCAGCAACATGGGTTAATTTGTTTATACCAGACTTTCTCCGGTTGTTTGATAGAGCTTCAATTTCACAGCCATCATTTTTAGAGAAAAACGGGGATACTTTAGTTGAAGAAAGATTGATTCAGCGTCCTAATATAGAACAACGCTGGTTAAGTTATGCATTTATTTTCGGACAACTTTTCCGTTCCTTTGAAGAAGCAAGTCAAAATATACAAATTCCCGTACTAGCAATTTTTGGTGCTGACTACAAATCAATTCCACCCTTTGGAAATTCTAATAATCCGCCTATTGAACCCGAACGAGCACAACAGTTTCGTCAAATTCGACCTGAGTTTAAATATTTAGAAATTCCTCAAGCTAGTGGGTTAGTAGCAAGAGAACAACCAGAAGCAGTTACTAAAGCTATTGTTGAGTTTTCTTGTGGTGGAAATTGTCGTAGTAGAAGAAGAAGTAACTAGTTGATTGGGCTCGCGGTGCATTTGCAATTGCAATTTTCAAGGAAGTAATTATAAATTGTATAATTTGCACAGTAGCCTAACATTACGATTGCGGATAATATGTTGGGTTACGACACGAATTAACAATTATCCTTTCAATCAAATTAATTGTCGTGTCTAACCCAACCTACCAATTACCAATGCCCAATTCCCAATGCCCAATTCCCAATATTTGTGCCGACTTACTTAAAATGTTGGGTTACGACACGAATTAACAATTATTGTTTCAATCAAATTAATTGTCGTGTCTAACCCAACCTACAATTACCAATTACCAATTACCAATTACCAATTATTTAAATACTTGCAACTGAGCCACCATCAACGCGATAATTTGCACCAAGTACAAAACTTGCTTGCTGGGAACATAAAAATGCAATTACTGCGGCTACTTCTTGCGCTTTTCCTCGACGGTTTAATTCTAGATGAGGGCGATCGTTTTTCAAAAATTGGGAAATCGCTTCTTCAAAACTAATTCCTTTTTCTTCTGCTTGCTGTTTCATCATTGCGTCTGTCATGGGAGTGGCAATGAATGCGGGAGAAACGGAATTTATCAATACTCCATCTTTTGCGTAAGCTTTTGATAATCCCTTAGCTAAGTTGAGTACTCCTGCTTTGGCTGCACAATAAGGTAATTCGTCTATATAAGGTTGCAAGGCATCTTCAGAGCTTATCAATACTACTCTTCCCCAACCGGATTCGCGCATCGATGGAATGAAAGCACGACAAACTCGCACTGCTGACATTAAATCAACTTCGATTGTGTTGTGCCATTCTTCGTCAGTTATTTCTAGAAAATCTCCGGTTGCTCCAGTGATTCCGGCTGCATTAACTAAAATATCAACTTTGCCAAAATGTTCTAAAATTTGTTTTTTAGCATTTTCGACTTGTGCAAGCTCTCTTAAATCAGCTTGAAAACCTCTGACTTCGCCAATCTTCCCGACTTCTTCGGCAGCTTGTTTTAATTTTTCGTCAGTTTTATCAATTAAAGCGACTTTTACACCTTCGGAAGTTAGTAATTTCGCCGTCGCAACACCAATACCAGAATCACCACCGGTGATGACAGCAATTTTATCTTTAATACCAAAATCCATAATAAATCAATTATCAATTAACAGTTACCAATTATCAGTTAATGCTTTTGGTATTTTTATCGCTCTGGGGTTTTATTTATTTGGTGGTGGGGAAGATGGATTTACATTTCTTTTGGTGGTTGAGTTTTTACCGCTGTTAGGGTTTTGATGAAACTATATTTTGTTTTCGCGCTGAATAAAGTTACTGGAAACAACACATCCGCAAACAAGGGAGAATGCTATCGCGCTCATCAAAGCTGCAAACTGTGGTGAAATTGCTTGGGGTTGACTAAATATCGAACCAAAAATGCTCATTGCTAAACCAACACCGCCAAAGTACATTCCTATTCCCAAACCTCCTCTGTCAGGGGGAACCATTTCTAAAGCAAAGGGAATTGTACCGTTCAAAATGAAGCTGCTGCTAATTGCTAAAGGAGCTAGAAGTATGATATTAGCACCAACTAATGGTAGCAGTAGCATTAATAAAATAACTGCAAAAACACCACCAAGCATGGCATTACGATTACCAACTTTCTTCGCAATCAAACCAGCGGGTAAAGCCGCGATAGCAGCTGTAATCCCAAATATCACCATTTGAAGCTGAATATTATCGCTGTTTAACTGAAGCTTGAGAAATTTACTAACTCCATCAAGCAACAAACGATAACCCCAAGCAAAACTACCACCTAAAATAAAAATTAATCCCAATGCTTGAAAAGATATTGGTAAAGGTGACTGTGCTTGGTGTTTATCAACTGGTCGATCTGATACAATCTCTGGAGGATGAATAAATCTTAATAGTGCTGCCGTACCTAGAAGTACAAAAGAACCAAAAGCAAAGGTGACAACAGGGCCGAAGCTAAGCAGTAAATCGTTAGCTGCGATTCTAAATGAACCAATAATTCCACCAATTAAAGTGAGTACGCTGACAGCCATTGGTAAACTTTTTGGCATTGCATATCTTCCCAGCAGAGACAACACCGGGCTGCGAAATACAGTCATTGCCAAAGCCCAAGCTACTACTAAAGGTGGCAAAATAAATTTAAATACTGTTGTCGGTGGAACAAATGTGACAACGCATGGAATCGCAATAAACAAAGCCGAAGAAAGCAAAACCCCAACTGTAATAAAAGGGAAACGATTCGCAAACCAACTTTGTTTGTTATCAGAAAGCGAACCCATCAAAGGTTCCATGAATACAGCTAAAGCATTTTCTAAAATTAGTAAGCTTATGGCTAGAGATTTAGAAAAACCGAATTGCACCAATAGCTTAGGCAAGTAAAAATTATAAATTACCCAGCTAAGAGTAATTGCACCCTGCACCATTGCCAAACCACAAACCTGAAGCCATAGTACTTGTTTGGTATTATTCATTTTTCTACATATCACTGATGGTAATATGATGTATTTTATACTGCAATTAAATTAGTTTATGCTTTTTACGCGCTAAGTTTCTGTCGGGCTTTTTCCATGACTCCCCGAATATAATCGCTTTTTCCCTCGGTGTATGCTTCCCTATGCTCAAACATATTTACCCAATTTGAGTTATATTCTACAATTTCTATTTCATCCATGATGATTTTTCAACTCAAAAGTATCTAGCTTGTAGGGTGTGTTGTCGCTCCCGCGCAACGCACCACCAAATTTTGGATACAACCGGCATATTAGAATGGTGCGTTGGTTGTAGATTGTAGGGTGTGTTGTCGCTCCCGCGCAACGCACCATCAAATTTTGGATACAACCGGCATATTAGAATGGTGCGTTGGTTGTAGGGTGTGTTGTCGCTCCCGCGCAACGCACCATCAAATTTTGGAACCGGCATATTAGAATGGTGCGTTTGTAGGGTGTGTTGTCGCTCCCGCGCAACGCACCACCAAATTTTGGGTACAACCGGCATATTAGAATGGTGCGTTAGGCGCGAAATCAGTATACTTTGTCATTATCATAATTGCTTGTCGCGCCATAACGCACCCTACAATTAATCAGAAAATTAATAATTACGAATTACGAATTACAACTTATAATATGGGATTGTGTCTATGTGTAGAAACATAAAAAAATGCCTAAACTAAAATCTCGCAAAGCTGCTGCGAAACGATTTCGGGCTACTGGTACTGGTAAAATCGTTCGTCGCAAAGCTTTCAAAAACCACATTCTAGAAAAGAAGACTACCGATAAAAAGCGTAAATTATCCAAAGCGGTACTCGTTGACGATCGCGATGCTGATAATGTACGCGGTATGCTTCCTTATCTACCAAGAAAGTAGATTTCGATAAATAATTAGAAAATAACTGAGACATTAAACTATGCCAAGAGTAAAGCGCGGTAATGTTGCTCGCAAACGCCGCAAAAAAATCCTCAAACTAGCTAAAGGCTATCGTGGTTCTCATTCTACTTTGTTTAGAACCGCTAACCAACAGGTAATGAAAGCGCTGCGTTATGCTTATCGCGATCGCAAAAAGCGCAAGCGTGATTTTCGCCGTCTGTGGATTGCTCGTATCAATGCTGCTTGTCGTCAACACGGCATGAGCTACAGCAAATTCATGGGCAATTTGAAAAAATCCAACATCGAAATCAATCGTAAAATGTTGGCTCAAATGGCGGTTTTAGATCCCGATGGTTTTAGCAAAGTTGCCGAAATGGCGAGTCAAGCCAAATAAATGGGTACAAAAGTTCGTAGTAAGAGTTTTAACTCTATGATGAGGTAACAAATCCTTACTACGAACCCTAAATGATGTAACTCCTAATGATGTAACTCCTGTTGCTTTTATATGATTAATTGGTTGAGATTACGGTTAATTGATCGAAATAATCGGCAATGCAATCAGCAGCGGAAGTTATATTTTCTACTATCCGCTGCAATATTTCTATTTTTAACTTGTTTGTTCCTCAATGCTGGAACATTATCTGTAAATGCTGAATCGTTAAAAGAAATTCAGCAGCGCGGCTATATTAATATTGCTGTCAAAGATAACTTTCCGCCTTTAGCATTTCAAGATGAAAGCGGTAATTTACAAGGATTTGAAATTGATATCGCGCAAAGGTTAGCAAAAGACTTGTTAGCTAAGCCAAATGCAAATAATTCCGATAATTCGGATAAATCAGATAAATTAATTAAGTTCAAACCCGTCACCAATTTACAACGAATTAAAGTAGTTGAGAAAGGTGAAGTTGATATGACTATTGCTAAAGTAACGGCAACACCTTCACGGGAACGCATTGTAAATTTCAGCATTCCTTACTATTTAGATGGCGGATTTATAGCTACAAAAGACACATCAATTCAAAAGATAAACGACTTACAAAACAACAAAATAGCCGTTCTTAAAAACTCCAGCACCATAGCCCCGTTAAGATATTATCTCCCCGAAGCCGATTTAATCGGAGTAACATCTTACGCAGAAGGAGAAAGACTTTTAGATAACAACCAGGTATCAGCCTTCGCCGCCGACGTTACCAGCCTTAGTAACTGGTTAAAACAAAATCCTCAATATCGATTGCTGCCAACTAAAATATCAACACAGCCCTTGTCAGTAGTAATGCCCAAAGGATTGCAATACGACGAACTAAGACGACAAGTAAGGCAACTAATCGGAAGTTATTTACAAAGCGGCTGGCTCAAACAACGCGCCGAATATTGGGGATTGCCAATGAACAATTATCAGTCATCAGTGAGCAGTGAGCAGTGAACAGTTATAAGATTTCAGTTTCAATAGGAAAACAAAAATAGTTAGCAATTCGTAATTTTTTCTTCGCTGTAAATTTAGTATCCTAATATTAACTTCCAATAACTGACCACTGGTTACTGATAACTGTTCACTGTTCACTGTTCACTGTTAACTGATATGAATAACGATTTAGCAACTATTTATCTATCTATTTTAGTCGGCATACTGTTTATCGCAGTTATAGCCGTTTTTCGTCAAATATTTAAATCTCGCAAGCAAGAAGGTTCTTTTTCCAAATTGCGCTCTAAATTAAAGAAAGAAGCAGGCTCGGTAAAAGAGTATTACGAATTAGCAAGTATTTATTCTCAGAAAAAATTGTTTTCTCAAGCAATTAGCCTGTTTCAAAAAGCGATTAAGTCAGCAGAATCACAAAAAGAAACGGATGAAAAGACAGAAGATTATATAACCTTAACTTACAACGGTTTAGGCTTTGCTTACTTTGCTCAAGAACAATATGACTTAGCAATTCGTAATTATAAACAAGCCTTAAAAAGACAGCCAGATTATGTTACAGCATTGAATAATTTAGCTCATGCTTACGAGCGTAAAAAGTTGAATGCTCAAGCTTTAGAAAATTACGAAAAAGTGTTAGAGCTTGATGCTAAAAATGCAACCGCGAAACGTCGCGCTGAATCTTTGAGAAGGTTGGTTGTGGCTTAGGTTGGGTAGTTGGTAGTTGGTAGTTGGTAGTTGGTGTGTTTTTCTGCATCGTTGCCGCCGTCACCCTTGAAGGGTGCGGCTACAGCTACGAAGCCCGCCTGCGCGGGCTAGAAAATTAGCCCACGTTAGCGTAGCGTGCCCGGAGGGCATAGGTGGGCTTTGTAATTTTAGCCCCACCCTAGAAGGGTGGGGGCTGCGGGGTTTATAAAAATAATTAATCAAAAATAATGAAAAACACTATACCTGTGATTTGTGTTTACTCAACATCGATTACTTTCTAGATGATGCTTTAAATGTTCGTGGCTATATAGACGTATAAAAATTATATCTATAGAAGCAAAATCTCTCTAAAACCTCTTTCCTCAGCGCTCTTTGTGTCTCTGCGGTTTAATAATTCTTAATTCCGGAAATGGTGCGTTACGGCATTTTGAAAATGGTAACTTTAACCGCAAGATAGTAAAGCCGTAACACACCCTACGAATGAATTCACGTTTTATAAAATTTTAACTCACGGCATATTCTGTAAACTTCCGCATAAACGGAGAATGGAATCCTAAAACAATATCTTCTTTAGGAACTCCTAATTTAACTAAATCTGCTGCAATATCATCTTCCGTACCGTTCCATTGCAGCCAAATTTTATCATTTTTAATATCTACATGAATAATACAAGAATGCGTCCAATTATTACCTTCCCATCCTACATAAACAATTTGATAATGGTCACGTTGTGTATCAAAAATTGTTTGAACTTCAATATCTCCGTAGGCTGATTTGTGTTTACCGTGTTCGAGTAGTATTTCTTGTATTAATTGACGGTATTTTGTTAGTTTCTCCATTCAACAATTTCCTCACGCTCTATATCATAAACAATCATCTTAACTTTATTTTCTTGTATCATCTCTTTGGGAAAATCAAGTTGAAAAAACGTTTTATAACTTATTAAGGGTACTGCTAAATATAAAACACGTTCTGGCTCTCGTCGCCTTAAAGCACCCCTATAATTAATAAATTGCCCTAAAGCAGTATGAAACTCTGAAATTGCAGATGATTTTTCTAAAAAGCTTTTGACTTCTACAGCAATTTTTTCTCCTTCTCTTTCTGCTGCAATAATTCTTTCTGCTGCTAAGTCAATTGACATTTTTACGCCACCTAAGTTGAACGAAAGTGGATCGTGAGTTATCTGCCAAGAATCTTTCTGTAAAGCATTTTTAACAACTTGATGAAAGGCATCTCTAGCAGACATAGGTATTTGTAATATTACTCTTTAGTTTTATAGTATCTCAATTCAATGGTGCGTTACGGCATCTCCGAAATGATAATCAATAATCTAAGATATCGAAGCGGTAACACACCCTACAAGAAATCTCTCTAAAACCTCTTTCCTCAGCGCCCTTTGTGTCTCTGCGGTTTAATAATTCTGGCGTTGCAGAAAATGGTGCGTTACGGCATTTTCAAAATAGTCATTTTAACCGCAACATAGTAAAGCCGTAACACACCCTACAGTTTAATTGATAGGAATTTAAAATTATTAACAATAACGTTACCAAACTTATAAATTACTTGAAAAAGTTTGAATTGTTAGAAAAATTAACTGTTAAATCAACTTCTATTAACTTATCTGTTTCACAACTACTTCTGAATGCGACAATTGAAAACGTTAATAAATTAAAGCAATTATAGTCCTATCTTCGGACAACTTTAGTTCTATAAAAAGGAGAACATTTTTCATGAAATTAGCTTACTGGATGTATGCTGGTCCTGCTCATATTGGTACTTTGCGGGTTGCGAGTTCTTTTAAAAACGTTCACGCGATTATGCACGCTCCTCTCGGAGATGATTATTTTAATGTAATGCGATCGATGTTGGAGCGGGAACGCAATTTTACTCCGGTGACGGCTAGTGTTGTCGATCGCAATGTGTTGGCTCGCGGCTCTCAAGAAAAGGTTGTGGATAACATTACTCGCAAAGACACTGAAGAAAAACCAGATTTAATTGTATTGACTCCCACTTGCACTTCCAGCATTCTGCAAGAAGATTTAGAGAATTTTGTGGAAAGAGCAAGTATGGATACTTCATGCGATGTGATGCTGGCTGATGTTAACCATTATCGCGTCAACGAATTAGAAGCTGCTGACAGAACTTTGCATCAAGTTGTCAAATACTATATTGAAAAAGCGCGTAAAAAAGGCGAACTTCCAGAGGGTAAAACTGAAAAACCTTCTGTAAATATCATCGGAATTTCAACTCTCGGTTTTCATAATTTGCATGACTGCACCGAGTTGAAGAAATTGATGAACGATTTGGGTGTTGAAATTAACGCTGTTATACCAGAAGGTGCTTCGGTTCACGAGTTGAAGAATTTACCTAAAGCTTGGTTTAACTTAGTTCCTTACCGCGAACTTGGCGTACTTTCAGCCAAATATTTAGAAGCAGAATTCGGAATGCCTTACATTGATATTGCTCCAATGGGAGTAGTAGAAAATGCTCGCTGTATCCGTAAAATTCAGCAGGTGATAAATCAACAAGGTGCGTCGGTAGATTACGAAGAATTTATCAACGAGCAAACGCTACACGTATCTCAAGCCGCATGGTTTTCCCGTTCGATTGACTGTCAAAACTTGACTGGTAAAAAAGCCGTTGTATTTGGCGACAATACCCACGCTGCTGCTATCACGAAAATATTAGCCAGAGAAATGGGAATTCACGTAGTATGGGCTGGAACATACTGTAAATATGACCAAGAA
>JBCCLY010000080.1:0-9910 GCA_039026655.1 Cyanobacteria bacterium P01_C01_bin.38
AATTATTCCAAATGATGCTTGAATAATCGCCATTATTTGGTACAATTTGGCTTTTTTTCTGATTTAAGCCCTAAAATTTGCGATTTTTGGAGTGATTTAGGTTATGACCTACTCTCAGGAGCGGATAATCCCGACGGATCTGAGAAACGAGATGTCCAGGTCTTATCTGGAATATGCAATGAGCGTGATTGTCGGTCGCGCATTGCCAGATGCCAGGGATGGTCTGAAACCTGTGCATCGTCGGATTCTCTACGCTATGCACGAGTTGGGGTTGACGGCTGACCGCCCCTTCCGTAAATGCGCCCGTGTTGTAGGGGAGGTTTTAGGTAAGTACCACCCCCACGGCGATACGGCTGTTTACGATGCTTTGGTGCGGATGGCGCAAAGTTTTTCGATGAGGTCGCCTTTAATTTCGGGGCATGGTAATTTCGGAAGTGTCGATAATGACCCTCCGGCGGCTATGCGTTACACTGAATGCCGTCTACAATCTTTAACTAGCGACGCTTTACTACAAGATATCGAGTCGGAAACTGTTGATTTTGCTGACAATTTCGACGGTTCGCAGCAGGAGCCTACGGTTTTACCGGCAAGGCTACCGCAGCTACTTTTAAATGGTTCTTCTGGTATTGCGGTGGGGATGGCGACTAATATCCCTCCCCATAATTTGGGAGAATTAATCGACGGGTTGGTGGCGCTGATTCAAAACCCGGAAATTACGGATATTGAGTTAACTAAATATATCCACGGTCCCGACTTTCCTACGGGCGGTCAAATTCTTGGTACTTCCGGAATTAAAGAGGCTTATACTACCGGACGCGGTTCGATTACCATGCGTGGGGTAGCTAATATTGAAACTCTCCAGCAGCGTAATCGACCGGAACGCGAAGCAATAATTATCACCGAGCTACCTTATCAAACTAATAAGGCAGCATTAATTGAGAAAATTGCCGAGTTAGTTAACGATAAGCGGATTGACGGTATTTCCGATATTCGCGACGAAAGCGATCGCGATGGTATGCGGGTAGTTATCGAACTCAAGCGCGATGCTTATCCCCGCGTGGTGTTGAATAATTTATACAAGTTAACGCCGCTACAAACTAATTTTGGCGCGAATATGCTGGCGTTGGTAAATGGAGAACCCATTTTACTAACTTTAAAGCGTTTCTTGGAGGTTTTCTTAGATTTCCGCATTGAAGCGATTACCAGACGCACCCGTTACGAACTACGGAAAGCTGAGGAAAGAGACCATATTTTACAAGGTTTATTAATTGCTCAGTCCCATTTAGATGAAATTATTGCTTTAATTCGTCATGCAGCAGATGCACCAACGGCGAAGGGAGAATTAATTAGTAATTATGGGTTGTCGGAAGCGCAAGCTGATGCAATTTTGCAGATGCAGTTGCGACGCTTAACGGCTTTGGAAGCTGATAAAATTCGTTTGGAACACGAGCAATTACAGGCTCAAATCACAGATTTACAAGATATTCTGGCTCGTAGAGAACGAATATTAGAAATTATTGAAACCGAAGTTAAACAATTAAGAGAAAAGCACGCTACACCTCGTCGCACGGTAATTACCCTCAAGGAAGGGGAATTAGACGATATAGACTTAATTGCTAATGAAAAAGTCATAATTTTGCTTACTCAGCAAGGTTATATCAAAAGAATGCCGGTTAATACCTTTGAAGCGCAAAGCCGCGCTACCAGAGGGAAAGCAGCAGCTAAGGTAAAAGATGATGACAATATCGAGCATTTCTTAACTTGCTGCGACCATGATAGCGTTTTATTCTTTAGCGAGCGCGGTGTAGTTTACTGCATGAGAGCTTATCAGCTACCTCTCGGTTCCCGTACAAGTCGGGGTACGCCTATCGTACAAATGCTACCGATTCCTAGAGAGGAAAAAATCACCTCGATTGTACCCGTAAGCGAATTTAGCCAAGATGAATATTTGGTAATGCTTACAAAAGGTGGCTATATCAAGAAAACTGCATTAGCTGCATTTAGCAGTATTCGTGCTAATGGTTTGATTGCAATTTCCTTAGAAGAAGGAGACGAATTGCGTTGGGTACGTCGAGCCAGAGCCGAAGATAGCGTAATTATCGGTTCTAGAATGGGTATGGCGATTCATTTCCGCTGCACTCACGCACAATTACGCCCTTTGGGTAGAGCAACTCGTGGTGTAAAAGCCATGAAATTGCGTAAAGGTGGTGACGAATTGGTGGGTATGGATGTTCTTCCTGCCGATATTTTGAATAAAATGACTCCTGACGCGGAAGCTGAAACTGAAGTAGTCGAAGCTGAAGCAGTAGAAGCTGAAGTAGTTGAAACCGAAGATACAGATAATACTGAAGCTGTAGAAGTTGCTGATGACAGCAACGCCGGACTTTGGGTATTAGTTATAACTACCGGGGGATACGGTAAACGGGTACCAGTCGAACAATTCCGCTTGCAAAACCGTGCCGGACAAGGTTTAATGGCAACCAAGTTTAAGAACCTCAAAACTCAGGATTCCCTAGCAAGTTTACATATTGTTAGTGAAGACAACGAAATCTTGATGGTAACAAATCGCGGTATCATTATCCGGCAGGCAGTTAACGCCATTTCCATTCAATCGCGCTCAGCGACTGGAGTACGGGTACAGCGTCTCGATCAAGAAGATTTTCTTAATGGAGTTGCAATAGTTCCCGGTGATAGTGGTGAAGAATCAGAAGAATCAGAAGAATCATCCGATGAAGATGCAGGGGAAACAATAGAGACAATTGTTATTGAACCCGCAGATGATGTAGAAATAGAAGAAACAGCAGATGATGTAGAAACAGAAGAATAAAATCAAATTTTGGTAGTGTATTAGCTAGTTAGTGTAGAGACGCGATATTTCGTTTAATGTACTAAACACTGATGTAGAGACGCGATATATCGCGTCTCTACAATTGTTTTATAGGTTCTACGTGCCAATTTAATATGAAATCAAACATTTTTACTAAACCAATAATCGCTTTAACCAGCGGAATTGTAATGGGTTTAACCGTTGCTCCCGTTGGTGCCTGGTTTTTAGCTTGGTTTGCCATGATTCCCCTATGGCTAATAGTTATTAATTCTCCAAAATACCCAAAACAAAAAAACAAATCCCTCTTCCCTTCCTTACTATGGGCTTTAGGTTATCACGGTACCGCTTTGTATTGGATTACCGGGCTGCATCCATTAACTTGGCTGGGTGTACCTTGGTTGGGAAGTATCGCGATCGCCGTCTTTGCTTGGTTCTTTATTTCCTTTTGGGGAGGCATATTAGTTATGCTTTGGGCTAAGTTAATGAGCATATTTTCAACTCCTCATCCTTTAATTCGCGTGCTTATTGGTACAGCTATTTGGTGTGCTTTAGAAAGAATTTGGAGTGCTGGCCCGTTATGGTGGAGTTCGCTTTCTTACACACAATCTCCGCATAATTTGGTAATTTTACATTTAGGTCAAATTTCCGGTCCCACAGCAGTAACGGCGATAATAGTTGCAGTTAATGGTTTGTTAGCTGAAGCTTTACATATTCGTTTTTATGCTCAAAGTTATAAAGGGAAATATAGTTCAGAATTAGAAAATAAAGATAGCAAGAATTTTCTACGATTAATAATAATTGCAACTATATTATTTATTTGTTGTCATTTAATCGGTTACGGCTTGTATTCTCGTTCCCTTATTCAAACCTCAGAAAATGCTTTAAAAGTGGGAATTGTGCAGGGAAATGTCCCTAACAGAATAAAATTTAAACCTGAAGGGATGCAGCGTATCAGAACAAATTATACTCAAGGTTATTTAAATTTAGTAAGTCAAGGTGTAGAAGCAGTTTTAACCCCAGAAGGTGCATTACCATTTTTTGAAAATGAAATTATTCAAAGTCCATTAATTGCAGCAGTACGAGAAAAAGGCGTTTTAGCTTGGGTTGGAGGATATAAGCGTCAGGGGCAAGATAGATATACTAATAGTTTGCTAACTTTTACAGGTGAAGGAAAAGTTGTTAGTCATTACGATAAAGAGAAGCTAGTACCTTTAGGAGAATATATTCCCTTTGAAAACATTTTAGGCGGCATTATTAATAGATTATCTCCCGTACAAGCAAGACAAATACCGGGAAAATCAAATCAAATTGTTAAAACACCTTTTGGTAATGCAGTAGTTGGTATCTGTTACGGCTCAGCCTTTGCCGAACAATTTCGCAATCAAACACACAAAGGAGGCGAATTTATTCTTACAGCTTCCAATAATGACCCCTACAGTGCAGCAATGCAATTTCAGCATCACGCTCAAGATATCATGCGAGCCATTGAAAACGATCGATGGGCAGTAAGAGCCACAAATACCGGATATTCAGCATTTGTAAATCCTCACGGAAAAACATTGTGGATATCGGGGCACGACACCTACGAAACTCACGCCGAAACCATCTATCAACGACAAACGCAAACTTTATATGTGCGTTGGGGCGATTGGTTGTGTTGGATTTTAGGGGCATTGGGCATTGGGCTTTGGGGATGGCGGGTTGGCAACGGATAAGGGGTTGGCAACGGATGAGGGGTTGGTAACGGATAAGGGGTTGGTAACGGATGGGGGGTTGGCAACGGATGAGGGGTTGGTAACGGATGAGGGGTTGGTAACGGATGGGGGGTTGGCAACGGATAGGGAGTTGGCAACGGATAGATTTTCTATAATAACAACCATTTATTTGTTGAGAATACCATCTTCATCCGTTGCCAACCTTCATCCGTTGCCAACCTTCATCCGTTGCCAACCTTCATCCGTTGCCAACCTTCATCCGTTGCTAACCTTCATCCCCTGCCAACTTTCATCCGTTGCCAACCTTCATCCGTTGCTAACCTTCATCCCCTGCCAACTTTCATCCGTTGCCAACCTTCATCCCCTGCCAACCGTCATCCGCTGCCAACCATTACCTTTAATAAAATGCTATACCTAAATAGCAAAGTATTTAATACAACAATTAATTAAAATATTCATCGATGAAAAATAACAATATTCCTCACCAAGACATTACGTATAAAATCATTGGTGCAGCAATGAGAGTACATAATAGAACACCGCGAGGATTAAAAGAAAAACACTATCAGCGAGCATTACAAGCAGAAATGATAAAAGATGGCTTATATACTCAAATGGAATACCATTTAGAAATTTATGATGGTGACATCTGGTTGGGAAGACTTTATCTCGATCATTGGGTAAACGAATGCGTAGTAGTAGAAGATAAAGCGGTTTCCCGTACAATGGGAGATAAAGAAACAGCGCAAGTTATTACCTATCTTGCAGCTACACAATCCAAAGTTGGTTTATTGCTTAACTTTGGAACTCAGCGTTTAGAATATCATCGTATCCTTCCACCCAAAACTGTAGACAATTGGAAAACAAAAATTCAACCCTACTTGTGGCAACCACCTCAATCAAAAAAATAATCTAATAAAAACCCATCACCCCCACCAATCAGCAACCCTAATCCCTTACCAACTTCCCATCCGTTACAACCCCTCATCCCTTAAACCCATCATCCCTTACCAACCCCTCATCCGTTGCCAACCCATCATCCGTTGCCAACTTACTCTTCAACTCTCACGCATGGTGTTTCTCCGAAATTTGGTGGGTCTGCAAATACTGCTAAGGTGTTATATTCGGGACTACCTTCTTGATAAAGTACTCGGAATGCGTAGAGTCTTTTTTTACCGTTTCCCTCTGTAATTACCGTTAAAAGCGTATTGTCAGTATCGGGAAGCCCTGGAATATCAAGTTTTTGGATTCTTCTCAGGTGAATTACGTTAGCTGCGGAGTTTTCACAATCTGTATCGCCGTCTTCACCAAATTGCACGCACATGGGACCATCAAAATCTAAAGTAACTTGCGATGGATCATCTAACCAAACTTTTTTTATAGTTTCTCCTGCGGGAATAAAGCTTAAATTTGTACCTTGTTGATACCAAACTTTAATAGTAGGAATTGCACCTCCCAATCCTTGTGCTTGACAGGAAAATATCGAACGCAAAACGGCGTTATTTGCAAAAACAGCACCTGCCATTAATACGCTTGTTGCAGAGAAAATTATGGAAGTGAAAGAGAGGAGGTTGAGGGGGTTTTTCATGGAGAGAGAAAAGTAAGTTAGGAGTTAGGAGTTAGGAGTTAGGAGTTCAGAATTAGAAATAAGTAAATAGTTAAAAGATTATGGCTATCAATACGAATTCTGCGGAATAGTATTAAAGTCAAAGATATTCGTTCAAATGAAAATTTAATTATGTTTTGCATGATAGAAAAGGTAATCAAATAGTAAATTGAAAGCTATATAAATCAAACTAGAATTAATAAAGGTAGGATAAATAAAACAGGGAGCAAGATGCTCCCACTACTATTTTTTGATTAAATAAGAGTAATTAAATATATTAAAAACTCCTAACTCCTAACTCCTAACTCCTAACTATTTAAATTCGCGTTTCTTGATTGACAAATACTTCAACATCTTTGCCTGCGGGTATGTACCAAATGTCTGATTTACGGGACATTCGAGATATGGCTCGTTGATTGCGACGGGATATTTGCGGAACTACGGTTTTTGTTCCGCCTTCTAATATACCGGCTGCTAAGCTGGGGTCACGGTTGACATTGGTAACGGCTACTGTTCCATTTTCGCCGGTAACAACTTCGGATTCGGTACGGTTGATATATTCTGCTGCTTTACCGACTCCTCCTGCTAAAAACGATACTGCGTCTCTACGAGCTATTGAGGATCTGTTGCTGCGATATTGTTTGGCTATTAATGGTTTGCCTTTTTTACCGCGAATGGTTAATGCGTTTTGAGGTACGGTTTTTTCTACGATTTCGCCATTTTCTCGGGTTGTTATTTTAACTATATTTAATTGCATTAATCCGTTTTCGGAAATGGAGTCTATTTTGGTAAATATCTGACTTCCTTTGACTAATGCTGTACTTCCATCTGCGGCTTTTAAGGATTGTTTTAAACGAACTACATAAACGTTATTATTTTCTTTTTCTTGTCTTCGGGATTTGCTAGTTTCACCGTATACAGGTGTAGCTAATTCTGCTTTGGCAGTGCTACCTACTGGTATTGTTTTGGGGTTGCTTCTATTTGATTGGCGGGCTATGAAAGTTGGTTTTTCTCTCTCTGGTTTGCTTGCAGTTTCTCTCTCTTCAACTTTTTTCGGTACTTCAACTCTTTGGGGAGATGTTCGATTGCTAACATTCCTTTTACCAAAAGAAACTTGTCCGTAACTACCTAATTTTGCTAATCTTGCCCATTCTTGCATGGGATTTGGTTGTGGTGGAGGTTCGATTTCTACTAATGGTTGTTGGGGTATGGATGCTGGTAGTTCTGGTGGTGGTACGATTTGAGGTAATACTGGTATCGGTGCTGGTTTTGGTGCTGTGGAAACTCTTTTTGGCTGTGGTTTGGGTTGTGGTACGTTAACAACGCGATCAACTTTGACTATTTTGGGTACTTCAACAATGCGTACTTGGGGTGGTTGAGGTTGGGGACGAATTCTAGGAATGGATGTGTTGCGAGGAATCGCTCTGGGCTTTGGTTGGAGAGTCGGTTTCGCTGCGATGCTTGGTATTGATGGTGCAGATTTAGTCATTCTCAGCTTTCGCTGTGCAGCTTTTACCGCATCAAGCTGTTGGGATAGCGCCAGTCTAGTTTTTAATCCCTCGACTTCTTCCTGTAATTGTTCGACACGGGGTTTTGCTTGCGGTTTTGGTGGGGTTTGGCTGCGGATAGCATTTTGTGCAAGATTCGGCTTATCGTTAGTCATCGTTTGAGATAAAAATCCGCCAGCAAACATCACTACAGCTAAAGTACCAGCACCGACTAAACCTGCTTTTGCGAAGGGATTGCCAGAAAGTGGTTGTTGAGTTGCACTGTTGTTTGGCTCGTCAGTTTGCGATGGCGGATTTGAATCTCTGATAAATTCTTCCATATCTGCGGGAATGGATTCATCCAAACCCACTAACTTAGCCATCCGGGTTTCCCATTCGGTAAGCCCTGTTTCGTTGTCTCGCGATGATATTGATTCTTTAGTCATGATGTTTAAATGGGGAGTAGGGAGTAGGGAGTAGGGAGTAGACAAGAGTTAGGAGTTAGGAGTTAGGAGTTAGGAGTTAGGAGTTAGGAGTTAGGAGTTAGGAGTTAGGAGTTAGGGGTTAGGAGTTAGGAATTAAGAGTTAGGAGTTAGGAGTTAGGAGTTAGGGGTTAGGAGTTAGGAGTTAGGAATTAAGAGTTAGGAGTTAGGAGTTAGGAGTTAGGAGTTAGGAGTTAGGGGTTAGGAGTTAGGAGTTAGGAGTTAGGAGTTAAGAGTTAAGAGTTAAGAGTTAGGAGTTAGGAGTTAGGAGTTGGAAGTTGATAATTAATAAAATTCTTCTACTCCCTACTCCCTAATCCCCACTCCCTAAACAACTTTTATCTTCGATGTCACAGATGTTGTAAATTTGCATTTTTGCTTCTCCTAATCGGTAAACTGCTAAGTTTAAAGGAGTTGAAAAACGCGGTAAAGGAGTTATTTCATCTGTTGTTTCAACTAAAATTTGTTTGTTAAAAGGTACCGATTTTCCTAAATTGTCGCCGCGACTGAAAATTAAACGACTTGCTTCAATTTCAACTTTCCATTTTCCTTCGCTTATAACTTCTGGTTGAGATATCTTTTGAATTACTAAAACGTTTTGCTCGGGGCTTTCTAATTCAAAGCTATTAAAATTATCTGCATATTCACGTTTAAAATCGTTTCTCAATAAATCGGAACTAATATCCCATACTACTGTAGAAGATTGTTTTGGCGACCAAGTTAACATTAAAGTCATTGCTTCACCTACAAAACGACGAATTGTTTGGCGATCGCGCTCCCAACTGTTTTTAGCGTCGGCGGTTATGACTCGTCCATCTTCTAACTGTACCAGAGTTTGCGGTACCGATTTACGCTTTACTTGCTGCAACATTCCACCGTGAAACATCAACAAAAGCAATGTGAATAAATGCAAGCTAAATGTGCCAATGGCAAACAAGGGGACGATATTAGTCTGATTTTTTTCTGTATTTAAGGTTTGCATTTTAGATAGGGAACAGGGAACAGGGAATAGGGGATAGGGAATAGGGCATTGGGCATTGGGGATTGGGAATTGGGAATAACATAAAAACATTTTTCTTAATCAACTGTTGCCTGTTCCCCATTCCCTATTCCCTTTAAAAAATCAATTATTAAAACCACTGGATTATTACCGATTTTTACAGCGATTAAATCCGTCTGTAGCTAGATTATCGTATTTATCGGTTAAACATAATTCTCGGATTTCGTAAATTTCTAATTTATCGCTACGGGTTGTATAAATTGCTTTTTGTAAGTCTGTAAGATTTTGTTTGATGGGGTAGTCAAAAGTATCTACAGCCCGTACAAAAATATCTTTATTAAAAGGTGTAATTATTTTATTTTCACTACCGCGTTTTTGAACCAAAGTCGCAACCATTCCTACTTTCCATTTACCGGGTTCAATTTGCTGCGGGGGATAGATTCTAGTAATATTCAATTCTGCTAATATTGCTCGATCGGAATTATCTGAAAATACCTCTGGCGGCGTTAATTCTGCTACCGTACTTAAAAAACCTTTGCGAAAATCTTCCGAGAAAGCAAAGCTAGATATCCAACTACTTGTAGTAACTTTTTTACTACCTCCGCGAAGTGTTCTAATTGATATTCCTAAATCTTTTTTTGGGTTAGTGGCTTGATTTACATTTTGTGCTGGCAGTTTCCCAGACCAGTTAAACATTGATATCATTGTTTTACTTACGAATTCCTCTATGCTTTGGGGTTTACGCTGTAATCCATCTGTGTTATTTACAGGCTTCCCATCAACCAACTGCACA
>JBCCLY010000081.1:0-9826 GCA_039026655.1 Cyanobacteria bacterium P01_C01_bin.38
GATTAGTGGTAAGATCATCTTTAAATTAAGCAATATGTCTTGGTAATTGATGCAAAAACCAAGCACAAGCCAATGAGATTTGCTTTTAAATTAATACTTGAAGTGCGGAGGGCTTCGCCGTGCAAGCCTGTGGAGGGATAAGTGCTCCCATGCTCCCATCGAAACAGGAAGTAAAAGTTTAAGTGTCACAAGTTGTCCATCTTTTACAGAGCAGTATTTTATCAGTATCTGGCGGTTGAAACCGCGACTACACAGGCAAAGTCCACCTCCGTGGACTAATTAATTCATAGAATTTATAACCCGCGTAGGCGGGTTTTGTTTGTGTAGATGCGGTTTCAACCGCCGAATAAATTCAAACAAACGCATCCCTTGTTAAAATCCAAAATCCAAAATCCAAAATCTAATCACCTTCTCTTCCCCCTTACCTGAACTTTCCTATCCGTCTTCTGTTTCTTCACCCATTTCAAAAACTTCTGCATTTGCGGCTCATCTTTAAGCAAATCAGCAGTATTTAATTCTTTTGCTAAGCGGTTATTATCGTACAGCGTATGAACTTGTTTGTGACAAGCAGCACAAATATTAATCCTGGGGCCATGTTTACCATTCTTATGTTTAGGAATCAGATGATGAACAGTCAACTTTTCCAAATCTCTCTCGCATAATTCGCAAATCATAATGTTAAGGTCAAAGGTCAAAGGTCAAAGGTCAAAGGTCAAAGGTCAAAGGTTAAAAATAAAATAGCAACTAACAACTAACCACTAACAACTAACCACTAACAACTAACCCTTCATTTTTCAAATATTAAATAAGTCCCTTCCAATCCTTCTAATATTGTCCTGGTGTTGGCTACCATCATTTTTTGATAAGTGTCTGCTTCGCTTCCTGGTAAACCCAGATTTTCGGCATAAAGCTGTCTTTGGGATATATTTACCCGTGCTTCTTCGGCTACAGATTTTATTAATTCAGGACTAATTGTTGGTTGAGCAAAGATTGTGGGTACTTGGGTTTTTTGTAATGTTGTAGCTAATAGTTTAACTTTGGTATCTGATGTTTGTTCTGTGGGGCTGATAAATCTTAAAGCTCCTGCTAATTTCAATCCGTAAGCACGAACGTAATAAGCCATCTCGTTATGAGTTGCAATTAAGGTGCGCTTGCTTGGAGGAATACTTTCAATTCTGGTTTTTATCCAACTATCTAGCTGTAAAAGCTGGTTCTTAATTTTCTTGGTATTACTTTTATAAAGTTCGGCATTTTCGGGTATTGTTCTAACTAAATTTATACTAATTACATCTACCATTTTGACAGCATTTTTAGCGTTGTGCCACACGTAAGGGTCGGCGATTTTTTTACCGTTTCTAGTTATCATTAATGGTGAAGTTACGGCAATTTTCGCTACGGGAAGTTTGGGTGCCTTATTTTTACTTGAAAGAATAAATTTTTCTAATCCTGGTTCTAAATTATAGCCGTTAAAAATAATTACTTTGGCTTGATTTATCGCTTCTCGATCTGCTGGTGTTGGCTGATAAACTTTTGGGTTAATTGTTGGTGAAGTTAAGCAGGTAAGATTAATTGTTTTCCCCGCGATTTGCTTTGTTAAGTCGCATAAAACACTTGTGGTTGCGACTACTGACGGTAAATCTTTTTGTACTGGTGTAGTAGTAGTTACAGTTGTTGTATAAGAAGTAGTTTTATTTGGATTATCAAAATTATCGCAGCCATAAAATGATACGCTTAAAACAGCAAAGAAAACACGCAAAACTTTGTTTAAAGGTAGTCTTTCTAACATAAACCTATAATTAGTATTTGTTTGATTCTGCCAAACAGCAGTTGTTTTTCTGATTTAGAATGATTATCATTGTCACTTAAACAAATATTTGTTTAGCATCAAGGTATTGCAATGACTATAAATACAGTTAATGGATCATCTAATCAAGAACTTGTCATAGCTTTGATGGGTAAAGGTGGAACGGGTAAAACTTTTACCTCACTTGGCTTAATTCAAAGTTTAAGAAAGTTGGATAAAGCTACAATAGTAGCGGATGCAGATACTAATAGGTCACTTTCGCGCTATCTTACTGCTCATTATTTGGGATACGGGGAAGAGGAGCTAAAGCAACTTCCACAAATCACTTTAGCCGAACAGGATTTTTACGAGTTTCAGCAACTAGATTCCAAACGACTTTACCGCGATTTTTACGGTACTCCATTCGATAAAGTTAAGAATTTTTCAGTCTCACCACCGGATTCTTTCACTCAGAAGTACATCAAATCTCTTGACGAAAAACTTGGATTGATGTCTGTAGGAACAAGTGCTTTGCGTAAGGAAGAGCTTTATTCTAATCGGTGTTCTCACGCTACACTAAATCCGTTAAAAGCCTGGTTAGCTTTATCTACAAATGGAACTATACTAGCAGACTGCGGTGGTGGGGAAGATGTTGGTAGATTTGGTTTACCCATTGGTGCCCATGTGGTAGTTGTGGTAGTGGAAGCAACTCCCGATTCTATTGCGATTTCTGAAGATATCCGCGCTATCGATGAAGAATTAGGAATTCCCGTAGTTTATGTTTTAAACAAATGTCTCAATAAGTTTCGGGAAGTTGAAGCTTTTGAAGCAGAGCATCAAGATACTATTGTAGGTAAAATTCCTTTCATACCCACAATTTATGGAAAAAATCCTTTAGAAGTATTCGATGAGATTGAACCTATATTTAACCCAATGATTGAGAAAATCCTCTCTCAAAAATTGAGTTCACCCCAGCAAAGATGGGACAGAGTATTAAGATGGCAAAAAAGAATGAAGGATCAAATGGAATAGCAAAACTCAATCGTTTAGTTTTGTTTCTTAATATTTGAAGGGAGTAGGGAGTAGGGAGTAGGGAGTAGGGAATAGGGAATAGGGAATAGGGAATAGGAGATGGGGATAAAAATAAATAATGACAATTACTAATTAACAATTATCAATGCCCAATTCCCAATCCCCATTGCCAATTACCAATTACCAACTACCAACTACCAACTACCCATTTACAAATTCCCAAACTTCGGACTCCACCAACCTTTTGCAGTATTAAAATAAACGGCATCTTTATGTTTAGAATTTTTCCTTGCTTTGGCATCAGAACACCTCAATAAACTTTTCTTTTGTCCGTCTTTTGTGTAACTGTATTCTTCTAAAGGTTTTTGACATACTGGACATGGATATTCTGTAATTTTTGCTGGAGGTTTTTTCGCTGCGGTTTTATCTGCTTTTGAATCTTTTGAACCTGGAGCTTGCCACTTCTTACTATAATCGTTCCAGAATAAAACCACGTTTTCACAACCGCTAACGCATTTAAGAAAATATTTCTTTTTTACTTTGCTGCTTTTAATTTTTGCTAAATAATTATTACATTCGGGACAGCGAGTTCTGGATTTGTCGTATTTTCGCTGCGTTGTCGGATAATTCTTCTTTCCATTCGATGCAGCGACGGGTACAGTTTTCGCTTTTACTAAAGCTGGTGCAAAGTAATCTTGATTCCAATTTGTGAGATATTTCTGCCAAGGTTGTTTTCCCGAAGCAATGCTATCGAGGGCATCTTCCATTTGTGCGGTAAATTCTGTCTTTAATAAATCTGGTAAAGCTTTTTGTAAAAAGTCATCTACTTCTAATCCCAAATTTGTCGGCTGTAAATTCGACTTTGTTAGCTGTACGTAGCCGCGTTTTTTCAAAGTCGCGATTGTCGGAGAATAAGTACTAGGACGACCAATTCCTTTACGCTCCATTAATTGAACTAGCTTCGGTTCGCTGTATCTTGGTGGTGGTTGAGTTTGTTTTTTCTCGTGACCAGCATTTTCTAATGTTAATATTTGCCCTTGCTCTAAATTAGGTAAAAGCGTATCTTTACTCAAATTTGCCCAGTATTTTGCATAGCCGAGAAACTCAACTACCTGTCCCCTCGCTTGCCAAAGTATTTCACCAGATTTAATAATTACCAAAGTCTTGCGGAGTTGAGCGGGACGACATTGAGAAGCAACCGCTCTCTTCCATATCAATACATATAAATTAAACTCGTCTGGTAAAAGTTCAACTCGCAACTCCACCGAAGGACGAAATACATTAGTAGGACGAATCGCTTCGTGAGCTTCCTGAGCAGTTTTTTTACTGCGATATGATGTCGTTTTATTTGGTAAATTCTGCGGGTCATTTTGCTCCAACCACTTACGCACGCTAGCGCAGAACTCCGGACTCAGCATTACCGAATCCGTTCGCATATAAGTAATTAAACCCGCTTCATAAAGCTTTTGTGCTACCTGCATGGTTTTCTCAGGTGCAAATTTTAATCTAGAGCCAGCAGCTTGTTGCAGCGTAGAAGTAATAAAAGGTGGAGGTGGTTGACGACTGGCAATTTTTCCTTCGTATTGCACAATTTGATGGGGATGATTTCGCGCTTCGGTTACTAAACGTTCGGCTTCAGCTTCCGAAAGCACGCGAGTAGATTCCGCTTTTTCCGATTTCTTAACTACCGTATCGTCATTTTCTCGATCGTCTTGCTGTGCTGCACCAGGAGCAGAATTGATCGTTCCCTTATAAAAAGCGCGGAATCCTTCAACATAATCTACCCAAACGCTCCAATAATCTTGCGGTACAAAACTGAGAATTTCTCTTTCACGCTGACATATTAAATGTAGAGTTGCGCTTTGAACTCTTCCGACACTCTTTGCACCATTATTCAAAGCCCAAACCAACGGACTTCCTTTATAACCAACTAACTTATCCAAACAATCTCGACACAATCCAGCACCAACCAAATTAGCATCAAGTCTTCTAGGTTTAGCAACAGCAGCCCGCACCGCAGACTCTGTAATCTCCGTATAAACCACTCGTTTCGGTTCTCTTAATCCCAAAGCTTCCTTGAGATGCCAAGCAATCGTTTCCCCTTCCCTATCCGGATCTGTGGCCAAAACTACTTCATTAACCTGTTTTGCCGCAGCTTTTAACTTACTAATAGTTTCCTTCGCTTGCTGGCTGCGCGGAATGTAGCGACACCGCACGTTATTGCCATCCATAATAAACCCTAGAGAATCTTCACCTTCATTACTAAGTTCTCGAATATGTCCGCAACTAGCGCGAACAATCCACTCACTTCCCAGAATTTTGCTCAGCTTTTTAACTTTACCAGGAGATTCCACTATTAGAAGGCGTTTAGGCATGACACCAATATTAAAAAATGCGACTTAGAAAAGACTTATTTGATATCACAATAGTACAGTTGTTTTGAAAATTTTTATTTCTATTAAAAAAATTAATAATAATTGGGGATTGGGCATAGGGGATTGGGGATTGGGCATGGGGCATTGGGCATGGGGCTTTGGGAGAAACAGTTAATCACTTCTAATCAAGAATCAAAGACTCCTAACTCCTAACTCCTAACTCCTAACTCCTAACTCCTAACCCGCATTCTTATTTATTCAAAAAAAACTTAAAATTATTAGAATCAGTACGTTTATTGATAAGAAATGTTAAGTCAAATAAATTCAATTCTTATATCTAAAGGATTAAATATTTAGTTTCAAATCGCTCGTATGCCTTTTGATAGATGATAAAAACGAATTCGCTAGATAAATCCTTAAAAAAAGGTAAAACATAATGACGAAATATTAACTGTAAAGTTTGTTTAATAAATGCTCATTTTCCCATTCACTTTCTATATACTTGATTTCTATGAATGTTGAATATGTTGATCCCGGTGGGATTTAAGAAATAATCGCTCATTTTCAAATTATATATTGTACTCTTGGAGGAAAAATAATGGCTTTATCACAAACAACTGATATGGGAAAAACCTACTCGTTATTAATGATAAAAAGCTTCTTGATATGGACTTTTACACTGGCAGTATGCTTGCTAGTTGTCGGTTTTCCTTTAGTGGTTTTAATGGCTACGGTTGGATGTTTGCTTTCTATTGTTCTGCAATCTGTAATGCCAGCTAGCGCAGTTTTGGTTGTAGCAGGTAGTTTGGTTATGTTTAATGTTTTAGCAGTAGTATTTGCTGCTGGGGTGTTAACACTTCGAGGCGTTCATCCTACAGAAATTAAATGGTTAAGCTGGCTGCATGGGGAAGAAGAAAAGTTGAACGCAACTGTTTATGCAGCTTGTCCTTTAACTTGCGAAGTAGAGTGTTTTTAGTTTGTGATATTAAATTGTAGCCATCATTGCTAAATTCGACAAATAGTGCAACTGCCCGGTAAAACCGGGTTTTTTCGTATTTATAGGGGATTGGGGATTGGGCATGGGGCATGGGGCATTGGGAATAGGGAGGAGTTAGGAGTTAGGAGTTAGGAGTTAGGAGTTAGGAGTTAGGAGTTAGGAGTTAATAATTACCAACTACCAACTACCAACTACCAATTACCAATGCCCAATGCCCAATGCCCCATCCCAATTCCCCATCCCCATCTTTTTAAATTGTGACAATAGACTATTGACGGATCGCCTCTATGGTAATGAGTATTGACTATTAACTAGTGAATTATGACTAATTATGAAGCGAGTTTGTATTATCTTAGGTACTCGTCCCGAAGCGATTAAGCTTGCTCCGGTGATTCAAACTTTCCAAGCTTATGAGGGTTTGGAGACTCAGGTGATTTTAACCGGACAGCATCGCGAGATGGTTGAACAGGTGATGGGATTGTTTAATTTAAAGGCTTCTCGCGATTTGGAAATAATGCAGCCAAAACAATCTCTGAACGATATCACTTGTCGTAGCTTGCGTGGGTTGCAGGAGTTGTTCGAGGAAAAAGAACCAAGTTTAGTTTTGGTACAGGGAGATACAACTACAGCTTTTGCCGCAGCTTTGGCAGCTTTTTATAAAAAAATTCCTATTGGTCATGTCGAAGCTGGATTAAGAACTGATAACATATTTAATCCTTATCCAGAAGAAGCTAACCGAAGATTAATTTCACAAATTGCTCAACTGCATTTTGCTCCGACACCTTTGGCTGAAGAAAATTTACAGTGTTCAGGGGTGTTAGGAGAAGTTTACATAACAGGTAACACTGTAATTGATGCGCTATTAAATGTAGCTAAAAGCGAACCCCCCTGTAATGTACCGGGTTTGGAATGGAATAATCATCGGGTTATTTTAGCTACCGTTCACCGTAGAGAGAATTGGGGAGAACCTTTAGAAAGTATCGCTCAAAGTTTTTTACAGATATTAGATAAATTTCCCGATACAGCATTATTGTTACCATTACACCGAAATCCCACTGTAAGAGAGCCATTGCAAGCGATGTTAGGGAATCATTCCCGAATCTTTTTAACAGAACCCTTAGACTACGGTCAACTAGTAGGAGCAATAATGCGATCGCACTTATTACTCACAGATTCCGGTGGGTTACAAGAAGAAGCACCAAGTTTAGGAAAACCAGTATTAGTACTTAGAGAAACGACCGAAAGACCCGAAGCAGTCAACGCGGGAACGGCAAAGCTTGTAGGAACCGACACCCAAACAATAGTAGCTAGTGCAGCGCAGCTATTAAGTAATCCAGCAGCTTACGAAACAATGGCAAACGCAATTAATCCCTTCGGAGACGGGCAAGCTTCCGAAAGGATTTTGCAAATTGTGCAAGGTTTCTTAGGAGTAGATTAATTAAGTTAGGAGTTAGGAGTTAGGAGTTAGGAGTTAAGAGTTAAGAGTTATAAATTAAAAACTCTAAATTTTGAACCTTTAAACCTTTAACCTTCAATTTCAGCAAATTTCACTGGGGTGCGATACACCAAACTACCTTGACAAAAAACGGACATTTCTCTCCTTTATAAGGAGAGGGAACGAGGGTGAGGTTTTAAATGTATTCGACTCAACCGAAAACTGCTATATTTCAAATCTTTTAACTCCTAACTCCTAACTCCTAACTCCTAACTCTCTTGCTCTTCCTCATCTTCTAAAGGTAATTCGATAACAAACTCCGCTCCGTTTCCGGGAGAGGAAAGGCAATATAAATTTCCACCATGCGTTTCGGTAACTATTTGATGGCTAATTGATAATCCTAAACCCGTTCCTTTTCCTTCCGGTTTGGTGGTGAAGAATGCATTAAATAGTTTACTTCTAACTTCTTCTGGCATTCCGGGGCCATTATCTGCAATACGAATTGTAACTTTGTCTTCGTCTGCTGAAGTACGGATAGTAATTACGTTAGGGTTTTTCTCAATAAGAGCATAAGTTTTACCTTCATTGGATTCGTCTAAAGCATCAATTGCATTCGCTAATAAGTTCATGAATGCCTGATTTAATTGCCCAGAATAACACTGAACCGGAGGCAAATCATCAAACTTCTTAACAACTTCAATTGTGGGACGTTGTGCATTAGCTTTTAAGCGGTGTTGCAGAATCATTAAAGTTGTTTCGATACCTTCGTGAACGTTAACCGGCTTTTTATCGGCGCTATCGGTACGCGAGAAATTTCTTAAAGACTGCATAATATCGCGAATTCTATCGGTTCCCAATTCCATAGAAGTTATCATTTTAGGCAAATCTTCTAGTAGGTAATCTAGATCGATATCTTCCTGTAAAGTTTCAATTTCCTCCGGTGGGGAAGGTAAGTTTTCCTGATATAGACTTAACAGTTCCGTTAAATCTTCGATGTATTGATTGGCTATAGATAAGTTACCGGCAATAAAACCAACGGGATTGTTAACTTCGTGAGCAACACCTGCAACTAATTGTCCTAAAGAAGAAATTTTTTCGGTTTGTACTAATTGCGCTTGAGTTTGCTGGAGTCTTTCCAGAGACTGCTGTAACTGCTGTGACTTTTCCTGTTCCCCAGCATAGAGACGGGCATTTTCGATGGAGATGGCGGCTTGTGAAGTTAGTAACTTGAGAATTTCTAGGCGCGAGTTTGTAAATGCACTAGTGGCTTGGTTGTTTTCTAAATAAATAATCCCTGTAAACTTACCTTGATAGAAAATAGGAGCTACCAAAATTGATTTTGGTTGTTCCCGAAGTATGTAGGGATCTTCTTTATAAATTGCTTCTTGGGTTGCGTCGTTGAGTACCAAAGGTTGTTGAGTTCTCGCAACATAGTGAATTAAGCTTAAGGGAATATCTTGGCTTTCTTCTACTGGGATTGATTGTAATACAACTAAGTCGTTATCTTGGTCATTATCAATGGCTTCGATAAATAACTGCTCGTTTTTGAGCAAGATTAAACAACCCTTTTGAGCCGCAGCATTTTCCAAAATAATAGATAAAAGTTTATCAAGAAGATTATCTAAAACGATTTCACTGGTAATAGCCTCACTAGCCTTCATTACCGTAGTTAAATCTAGAATATCATTGCTATTAGTTGATGAACCTAAAGCTCTTGAAGAACTACTAACAATAGTTCCGGTAATATCTTGCTGTGGTGATGTGCTGCTTTCGCTACGAATAATTAGATTAGAATAACGTTCCTCCAAATCTTTAACCTTAGCTAAAGCACCCCAGCGAATGTAGCCATAATAAGCATCAGTCATATAGGTTTTAGCAATTTTATCCTTACCTAACACCAGATAAAACTGCGCCGCGAGTTCGTTACCTAATGCTTCCTCCTGGGTGTATTCATTTTCCTTAGCTCCGGCGATCGCCCTATCGTATAGATGCATTGCTTTGACTTCTTTACCAAAGATTCGCGCCTTTTCCGCTTCCACCAAATCGTACTTATGTTGGAAATTGCAGGCTGCATGATGCGCCCATTTCTTCATTTTCTTTTGATTCGCGGCGACTTTTTTCAGGTATTGCCTTTGTTCGGTGGAAGTTACATTTTTGTAGTTTGCGAGGAGTGCGAGGGAGTAGTAGAAATTGTTGACGCAATA
>JBCCLY010000082.1:0-9825 GCA_039026655.1 Cyanobacteria bacterium P01_C01_bin.38
ACCATTAAAATCTTTGGTAGAAGTGCTACCATACCGCCATCAATCCAGAAGCCAGGGTTGAGATAGCCGCTATCGCGCAACCAGCGGAAGAAGTCTTGAAAACTTATTGTTCCTTGTTCGGCAAGCGTTACTGCTGCTTCAGCATTTAGTTGTCCGGCACCATAATAGTTCAAACCGTCATCTTGGATAACTCTGGCTGATTCTGACAGAACTTTGACAATTTCGTCTGGCTCTTCTATTCCAGCAGCTTTAACTAATGCAGCAACACCAGCAACATGAGGTGAAGCCATGCTTGTACCCTGCAAGCCAATAAAAACTTCTTCGCCTTTACTGTCCATATCAACGGTTGCTTGCAAAACTTTGCCAGCATCGCTACCGCCAGGAGCAGAAATATCTACTCCAGCACCATAGTTAGAATAAGGTGCTTTTAACCCATCGGGGCCTAAAGCGGAAACTGCGAAGACATTGGGATAGCGTGCGGGATAGGAAGCAGCATTCTCACCTTCATTTCCAGCCGCTGCAATAATTACTACTCCTTTACTGTGAGCATAATTAATTGCATCTTTCATCAACTGGCTTTCACCGCCGCCACCCAAGCTCATGTTAATCACATCTGCGCCATTATCAGCAGCAAATTTAATCGCTTCGGCAATATCGGCTATTGTACCGCCGCCATAGGCACTAAGTACCTTCAAAGGCATTAAATTGGCTTCGTAAGCAACTCCGGCTACACCCCAACTGTTATTAGTAGCTTGGGCAATCGTACCAGCAACGTGTGTACCATGTCCGTTGTCGTCAGAAGCGTTTTCTCTATCGTTTACAAAGTCGTAACCTTTAACAAATTCGGTTTCAACTAAATCGCGTACTTTGGTAACGCCGGTATCAATCACGGCTACCGTCACGCCTTTTCCTCTATTCTTATCCCACGCCCCTTCAATATTGATACTATTCAAGTGCCACTGTTGGCTATATAAGGGGTCATTAGCACCTTTAAGACTAGGCTTTACCTCTTCTTCTAAAAAATCATCGGATGACTGTAAATATTCAGCCTCCCGCGCAACTTCATCTTGCTCGGGATTGCCCAATTCTGGAATTTTATATATATAGTTAGGTTCAATAAATTCCGTATCTGAGGCTAGTTCTGATTTACGCAGTTTTTTAACTCGCTGCTTATCCCCTTTGATAATATAAACATTATCCTTTTTAGAAAACTGATTATCTAATCGAGGAGTCACGTTGTACTTTTGAGCTATTGTCTGCAAATCTTGCTGCAATTCTTCTTGGGGAATATCCTCCCGGAAATCTAACACAATCGTCTCAAATTCACCGTGAGATGCGAGTCCCTTAACATTAACAAAAGTTAACAAAGCAAAACTCAATCCGATGACAAACAAGCAGAATAATATAAGTTTTTTCATGTCAATTTAACATCTAGCTTTTGTCAGTTTGAACACTACCATAGCTTACACACAACCTTCTTTACCTAGAGACAAAAGGATATTTACAAAGTTTACCAGTCATGTTTTTAACAAGACTTTCGCAATCCCTTCTCTTTATAAGGAAGAAAATTGTAGCACCCGGTATACTACATTCTTTATTATTGTGACGTAATTTTATTTTAATGTCAGCAAAAATCAAGGAAACATTATGGAACGCGGACTTTTATGGCTACCTTTGCTAGTAGCGTTTTTTTGGTTAGCTTGGCAAGGTTCTAGAGAATATCAAAAAGTTGAAGCTTATCGTATTTGGGCAGAAAACTTTGACAGAGCAAAATACGATATTTACGCAGTTCTAGCTCAGAAAGACAACGAAATGACTTGGGGCAAACCTACTGTCAAAGGTATCGTAGATTTAAAAACTTTTTCTTTAAACGACGTTAAAAATATAAACCTTTTGATAGATGACAAACCTATTAATATAGATGAATTACCTAGAAAGGCTAAAAAAATTGAATTAGAATTCGTACTTCCCGAAGCTAGTAGCTCTATTCGCGTACCTTTTACAGAAAGTCCCTTAGCAGGAGAATGGGGAAAATTTCTGCGAAGGGAATTGGAGAGATTAGGGAATAGGGAGTAGGGAGTAGGGAGTAGGGAGTAGGGATTAGAAAATATGTATTATCGTTAGTGCTAAGTTTTCAAGCTTTTATTTCTTTGTGCCTAAATCTAAATAAATTTAGTCTCTAAAAACATTCCTCGAAGGGAGTTGCGGCACTTTATATAATTCAAACTTATGCTGTTCCCCGTTCCCTACTCCCCACTCCTTACTCCCCATTCCCCGTTCCCCATTCCCCGTTCCCTACTCCCCGCTCCCTACTCCCCATTCCCCGTTCCCTGTTCCCCATTCCCCATTCCCTACTCCCTACTCCCTACTCCCCATCTTTAATATGCAATTTCAAATTGTTACACCTTGGGCGAGATCAAAATGTGTAAAATCCTGTATTTTAAGGTCATAGTTCGTAATGCGTATTCCCCTAATAGAGATTGATGAACACCAAATCAACATCCAAGGTGCCCGTTGCTTTGACTATTGCTGGTTCCGATAGCGGTGGTGGTGCGGGAATTCAAGCCGATCTACGCACCTTTGCTTTTCATTGCGTTCACGGTACAAGCGCTATTACCTGCGTTACCGCACAAAATACTTTGGGCGTAACGCGTGTTGATGCAATGCCGTCATTAGCTGTTGAGCAACAAATTAAGGCTGTATGCGATGATATCGGGGTGCAAGCAGCCAAAACTGGAATGCTGCTGAATCAGGAAATTATTTCCACCGTTGTCAAACAAATAGAGACTTTACAAATTCCTAATTTAGTAGTCGATCCGGTTATGGTTTCGCGCACGGGAGCGCAATTAATTGACGATGAAGCTGTGAAAACCCTCCGGGATTCTCTTATACCTTTAGCTACAGTTTTAACTCCTAACCGATACGAAGCACAAATTCTTAGCGGCTTAGAAATTAAATCCCTCGATGACATGAAAGCAGCAGCGCAAACCATTCACGAAAAATTAAAAGTCAAAGCCGTTTTGGTGAAAGGTGGTGGAATGCAGGGAAGTTTGCGCGGCATAGATATTTGGTTTGATGGTAAAAACCTTGAAACTCTGCTTATACAATTAGTAGCCACCAAAAATACTCATGGAACTGGTTGTACTTTATCTGCGGCGATCGCCGCTAATTTAGCAAGAGGAGATGGTTTATTTAAAGCAGCACGTCAAGCAAAGGAATACGTTTCTTATGCATTAAGTAATGCTTTGGATATTGGTAAAGGACAAGGCCCTGTAGGGCACTTTTTTCCTTTGTTAAAAGAATAACCCAATATTGTCTATCAAATTATTTCGTAAGTTTTATTGTAAGGTGACATTTGTCACCTTAATATCTTAAAAATATGATTTTTAATGATAAGTTTACTATTATGCTTTGCCATACAATTTAGCAAAGATAATTTTTTTTGTTTTTCAAGCTTTATTATATTATTATTCTCAGTTATATCAGATACTTTTTAGGATTAAAATTTTAATATTTAAATTTTAGTATTTGTAAACAATAGTTATAGTGCAATTTGGGGCGTTTATTTCTGAAACTAGGTACTTACTTATGCGAACAATTACAGATTCAGCCTACAAGCAATCATCACAACCAGCAAACCAAGCTTATTCAGCTTCCGTACCGCTGAGCGTGTACCGTGAATTAGCCGCAGAGTTACAGGCAACACAGATAGCAATACATCAACTCAATCAACAAAACGAACATTTAGCACAAGAAAATCACGTACTTCGCCAAGAAATCGCTAAAACCGTTAATGCAGTTTTACATTTACAGAATGCAGTAAATTCTTCTGCGAATGTTGCCTACAATAGCAGTCCGTTACCTTCTTTCGATCCCGCATCGGTAGAAACAAATCAGAAGCAATATGCACCACACAAACCACAACATCAACGTCAACAGGTAGCTCCAAAGCGAGTAAAACGTCATTCGCGCCCATCACCAGTTGCTCCCCAAGTAACTGAATATTTTGAACCTCTACCAGAACCAATATATATAGAAGAAGAACAAGCAACCTATTATTATGATGATGAATCAGAAATTTCACAAGTTAGTGGCTGGTGGCTGATTTTTGCAATTGTTTTTATTATTGTTATGGGTTTTGGCGCTGGTTATGTAGTTGTACGTCCTCTTTTAGAAAATCACACTCGCTAATAATTATTCAATGCTAAATTTTGGACTTTAGATTTTAGAGTTATATTTGATAGTTTATAGTTGATTTGACAAACTGCAAAATAAGTCAATAAATCAGAAGACAAAAGCAACATTGTTCCCGCATATTGGTATTAGCCATCAAAATAAGTCATTAAGGCATTAAAAAAATTAGTTAGTATTTATTTAGTGTTTAATTTATTTTATAAAATTTTCTACAGTCAAAAAAAACAATATATGTGTCAACTTATCCTTAAACTTAAGCAATTGTATTAAAAGATTAATTCCAGTTTTTTTAAACTTTTCTAGCTATCTAGCAAAGTAACGGATAATCTAAGTTGCTATTACTTAGAATCTCACTTTTTGAAAGACGAAAAATGGTACAAATTAATTGAATTGAGTTTGCCAGTTACCTTATGAGACTGGGGATCTGGTTAGATAGATAAAGCGAAATTTTTGTAAGGAGAAAGTTAGATGAGGAAAGTAGAAGCGATTATTCGTCCTTTTAAGCTGGATGAAGTAAAAATTGCTTTAGTCAATGCCGGTATAGTTGGTATGACAGTTTCTGAAGTACGCGGATTCGGGCGGCAAAAGGGACAAACCGAACGTTATCGTGGTTCCGAGTACACTGTTGAATTTCTGCAAAAACTCAAAGTAGAAATCGTTATAGAAGATGCTCAAGTTGATATGGTGGTAGATAAAATTATCGCCGCTGCCCGTACTGGCGAAATTGGCGATGGTAAGATTTTTATATCGCCTGTACAGCAAGTTGTACGAATTCGTACTGGAGAAAAGAATACCGAAGCCGTGTAAAAAAGTAATGAAGTCTGAAGTCTGAAGAAAGGAAGTGTAAAAATTCATTCTTCACCATCAGACTTCATCTTTTATATACAGCACTTTGCAGTTAAATGAGGTACATCCCCACTGTTCCCTGTTCCCTATTCCCTATTCCCTTACAACGATATATCCTGTACCTGATTAAGATGAAATCTGCTGTATTTAATAACTACGGGTTTAATTTTTCTAACTTGGGAAGTAAACCTGCAAGGGCTTTTCCTCGATGGCTAATTGAGCGTTTTACCTCTGAAGTCATCTGGGCAAAAGTTAATTGCTTTTCGGGTACGAAAAAAACTGGATCGTAACCGAAACCACTATTCCCACGAATTTCATGAAGAATCTCACCGCGACAAACACCTTCAGACTCCAAAACAATAGTGCCATCTGGACGAGAAACGGCGATCGCACAAGCAAATTGTGCTTTGCGATTGGTTTCGTCTCCTAATTCTTTTAATAATCTGGCAATACGTTCGGAATCCGACGCACCGTAACGAGCCGAATAAACCCCAGGAGCGCCATTCAATGCATCCACCTGTAAACCAGAATCGTCAGCTACAGCCCAATTATTAGTAGCAATTGCAATTTCAGAAGCCTTTAAACGAGCATTCTTCATAAAAGTATCGCCAGTCTCCTCAACTTCTAATTCTTGCGGCTTGAGAACTAATTCCCAATTTAAATCCGCAAGATATTTTTGCAATTCTTTTAACTTACCGGGATTTGATGTAGCTACGACTAGTTGCATAAACCAATTCGATTTTAGATTTTAGATTTTAGATTTTAGATTGGGCATAGGGCATGGGGCATAGGGCATGGGGCATAGGGTATAGGGCATGGGGCAAAGGGAATGAAAAACAATCCAACTACCAACTACCAACTACCATCCCCAATTCCTAACTCCTAACTCCTAACTCCTAACTTTCTTATCTTACCGCTCTGCCCAATCTTTCGCCCAAGCTAAGGTTTTATGTACTTCTTCAAGGGTAGATGCTTCGCAGTACAGACGCAAAACTGGTTCGGTTCCGCTAAAGCGAATCATTAACCAGCTGTTGTCGTCGAGACGGAATTTGTAACCGTCAATTGTTTTACAATCAACTACTTGCTTTCCGGCAATACATGAAGGTGTTTCTTTTTGTAGTTGTTGCAAAAGCCGCTCTCTTACTTCCATTCCGGCAAGGGGTAAGTCGATGCGGTCGTATGCCGAGTTAAAATTAACTTGTTTTTGTAAATGACTGTAATAGTCACCTAAATCCATTCCCGATTCTACAATTGCTTCTAATACATACAATGCACTAAGCAATGCATCTCGTTCGGGGATATGGCTTCCATAACCGATTCCACCGGATTCTTCACCACCCAACAAAACTTGAGCATCTAACATTCTATCGGCAATGTACTTATAACCTACGGGGGTTTCATACAGCGATAAATTATGCAGTTTTGCTACCATTGGAATCAAATCCGAACCGCTGACTGTTTTTACAATTTCGCCAGTAAATCCGCGTCTTTGAGTCAAATGATCGATGAGTATAGGAATCAAGATTTGCGAACTAAGAAAGTTTCCGTTGCCATCTACAGCCGCAATTCTGTCACAATCGCCATCAAATACTAATCCCACTGATAAACCTTCAGGGTTAGCTTTACGGTGGTCTTTGATTACATTTATAAACTTAGAAATATACTTTGGTAAAGGTTCCGGGGCACCACCTTCAAACAACGGATCGCGATCGCTATTGATTTCTTGGACTTTATCCCCTAAAAGCATTCCCAATCCACCTGCGGATGCACCATGCATTGCATCGGTAAATAAAGTCAGCTTACCCGAACTTATGGCATCTCGAATTTTGTCAATATTGACTTTGCCTTTTAAGCCTTGGGTGTAGCTCTGCCAGGGATCGAAAGATTCGATTTTACCTTTTTCTCTATTAAAAGATAGTTCTTGTGACAACAGACTTTCAATTTCTTTTGTCACATCCGGGGGTACCGAACCACCGAAACAACTTTTAACCTTTAATCCCAAATATTTCCCAGGATTATGAGAAGCTGTAATTACCAAGGCTCCTAAAGCATTTTGAGCCTTTGCTGCCCAGCTAAAAGCCGGAGTTGGGGCAAAATCTTCGGTCAAAACAACATCAAAGCCTGCATCCGTAACAATTTCGGCAACAAAACGAGCAAAATCTTCAGCCATGAATCGGCGATCGTGACCAACAATAATGGTACGATTGCCAACCATTTCTCCGTATGTATTTAATAATACTTGCGCGGCTACAGGCGCAACTAGGGCTACACGTTCAAAAGTGAACTCCGAGCCAATAACGCCGCGCCATCCGTCGGTACCAAATTTAATAGGTTTGTTGGCAACAGGCATTTGATTATCCTATATTTAAATTCTACTCGATGGATTCTAGCATTTAGTTTATATAAGGGTAAAAAAAGTTTACCGTAAAATTATAAAAAATGAGTAAAGATTTTTGTGCCGATACTTATCAAAATATATTAATTATGGTATAGAAGCTTGCTAAAAATTAAAGTTCAAGCTTTGCACTATAGAATGCTGATTTAATTAAATATTTGCTCGCTTCAATACATAATTAAAAATAGCTAGGACTTACGCAATTGTCATAATATCCGATTGGTGCGTGACACTGAATACCTTTTTTCTACGTTCAAAATTAATCAAAGTGTCACAGCAACGGCAATAAAAGGGGAAGAAAATCTACACCCTTTTTTGCCTCCCCTACAAGATAATGTGCCAGTTGCGTAAGTCCTAATAGCTAAAAAACCCGGTTTTTCTAAAATACTGGGTTAATTAATTTTTGCTAACAAATAAATTTAAAAGAAAAAGCTTTAAAAACTAAAATATTGAATCATCTAATAACCAATAGCATAGCCATACTTATTCCCTGTTCCCTGTTCCCTGTTCCCCATTCCCTATTCCGAATAAACATAAAAGTATGGCTGTCAAACATCATTACCCAAGTAGTAAAGCGGTAAAGAAAAGCTTGAATTAAGCAATCAACCGCCGTAGTCGGATGTTTGACAGCTACACAAAATATTAGCACCCTAGTTTCCCTTAAAAATCATCCACAAGCTCGCTCATGCGTCTGATTAAAGGGTCTTCCTCTTCATGAGGAGTTTTTATGTCGTAAGCTTGTACGGAAGTATTATTTACTGCTTCCGGTACTGCTGTTTGATTTGCAGGCTGAACGACTACACCTTGATTGACCATCATTGCCAACTGAGCCACTTGCTGACTAAGCTGTGTCAAATGTTGTTCCATCGTCGCCAAGCGATTTGATTCCCTAGTAAAGAAACGTTCCTCAAGGTCAGCTATTTTTCTTTCCAGATCAGCAATATATTCTCCCACCTCAGACGGTGGTTTGGGCTTTGATATTGGTGCTGATAATGGTTGCGGATCTGGTCGCACAGATTCCGGCACGCATAAAGCTTGCCATAAAGCTTCTTTACAGAGGTCGCTGAAAGTCTTATCAGGCTCTTTTTCTAAGTGCCTTTCAACTACATCTAGCAAGCTTTCATCCGCTACCCCTGGATTGAACGTAACCGATTTAACTACTTTTTTTGACCATTGGAACATTAGTTTTAAGACCTAGAAGAGCGACTGGCCGATAATTGTGCCTCTCCATAAATATACTGCCCCAAGGCATTAGCTTGTCTAGAAGGTGCAGCTAAATGAGCATTAATTTTTGCTTCTTTAAGTAAACGTTGAACGTCTTCCCAGAAGAATTCACCACCACCACCGGTGAGAATTACATCTGTTACCCGTTCTGGCAGCCATGCCAAAACACGGGTACAGATTTCCCGCGAAAACATTTCTATTAAGTTGGGAAGAAAATCATCTAAATTAGTAGGCTTACTCGAACCTCTAGGACGATAGAAGCGTTCGCCTTTTGGCTTATTTACCGCAGCAATCAAAGACAAAGACTGACTATCAGCACCTTCAATTTCGGCAGCTACTAATTCGTAAAACTTGCTCATTCCAAAGTCTTCACTCTTAGAAGCACCTCTTGCAAAACGGAAGTTATCTACCATTAAGCAATCTGTTGTTTGGTGTCCAATGTCTACAATAGCCGCAGAAACTTTAGTGAAGTCAGCTGTGCCAGGTGCTTTCTTAGGCTGGGATTCGCACCATAGTAAGCTACCGTAGCCTTCTGGCATAACCCAGACTTTGGTCACGTTGATTGTAACTGGTTCGCCACGGAAGTTCATTACGTGAGGACCTGTTACCTGAGATATTAACTGTGCTTTTTCCTTTTCAAATTGTTCTTGAGAAAGGTAAGGAAGACCCAAAATTACTGAAATTTCATCTTTAAGTTTGAAGTATCCAGCACAAGCTAAAACTTTGACTAGTGCAGCTTCAACCTTAGATTGACCTACTCCTAAATCGGCTCCAAAGTCTGCTGCTAATTGACCAACAGCATAACCATTACCTTGGTATTCCAGCCAAAGATCCATCAAAGGATCTGTTGCACGAGCTTCAAAAACTCCTCCTCGTACTTGTTCCATTGTCATTTGCTTGACGTTGGAAGATACGAAAACCACGCTACCAGGCTCGCGACTTATGGTGGTTTTAGTGGAAGTTCTACCAAGGTCTACACTAAGAATATTCTTACTCCCACCACTAGGAGTGTTAGTGAGTTTGGGAGTTGTATTAATCGGAGTAGATGCCGTGACTCGATTCATTGGTATAGCAGCGGCATTCATCGGGGTAGCAGCGGAAGGTTGGTCTGTCATGGAATTTCCTAGTTTCTACTTAGCTCTAAACAAGTTACCATGCTAATCTTA
>JBCCLY010000083.1:0-9779 GCA_039026655.1 Cyanobacteria bacterium P01_C01_bin.38
ACGAGATTTGGCACGTAATTTACGACGAGAGTTACGATGTCAGCCTACAGTTACTTTATTGATGCAGATTCCAGATTCCCCTCCAGTAGTTTCGGATGGTAGAAGAAGACGTACTCGTACCGCTGCTCAACAAGTTGCGTCGTAAGTTTTTAGATATCTGAAGTAAGGAAATTATAGATTTGTAAATAAAATCTTGAAATCTGACATCTTGCACTATTCGCAACAAGATAAAAGAAATCCGGTTTCTGTTCGTGAAAACACTATTATCTCGTTATTTTGCCGACAACAAACCGGGAATAGAGCCAAGAAAGTGCAAGATGTGAAGAAATCCTACCTTTAGGCTAAAAATTAAAATCCTCCTTTTCTTTGTGAGAAGGGGGATTTTCTGCATGGATGCTTATTTCGCTATTGTAAGAAAATTGAAAAATACGGCGGTTTTTAATTTTGACTGGTTCGTTTTCATACAATCGTAGGGAGACGTAAAATTTTACGTCTCTACAAATACATCAGGATAATGATTTGGAATTCGGAGGTGCTAAAGCGCTACTACAAATTGTTGTAATCAATATGGATGGATGCAAGAGCAATATATCAATATCATGATAAATAAATTTTATCGTGGTAAAAATCGCGATAATTAAAAAAAACTCACCCGATTTATATAGCTGCCACTAAAAAAGAATAAAAATCTTCAGAGAAAAACTTTGAAAAATATAATTTGTACTTGAGCTGATAAAAGTAAACCGATTTAGAAAAATTCTATCTAAACAAAATAATCCAGGATCAATAGCTAATCGCCTTTAAATGTCCCCTAATAGCTATATTCCAGAACTAATAACAATATTGAAATCACCAATATAAGATTTAAAGCACTCAGATAATACAGTTGAGATGCTCCACAATAGGTACTTCGACATTACACAGATAAAAATGATTTTCTTACTATTTAAATAGCCTACAATGTAATATTCTCTTATATTTGGCGAAAAAAGACGAAAATTAAACTTTATCAGCCATAATTGTTTATTAACGCCACAAGACTTACTGACATCGGCTCTTTGATGTGATGTAAATACTAGCCACTTCTAAGCAGTGTGCGCTAACCTTGGATAGCCTTTAGCACAAAGCATATTCTCAATTTCACTGAGAAAAGTGTTTAGTGTTAAATTTTGTAAATGTTACACTACAATATGTCCGTAGGTAGATGACTTTACTATAATTTCAAGTGTGTCAAGTTATAAACAAGATAGAAGTATTACACTTCCGATTTAAGCAAAATTGCGCTTAACTTGACGTAGCAAAGGACAACTTCCAATAAAGGAAGCGACCGAACAAAATAAATGAAATCTTCGTCAGGATAAAAGGCTTCTCGCAAAAGTTGATTTACCCCTTCGTAGATATTCGTAGAAAAAAGTTAATTACCCTCCAAGATTAGAGGAAATAAAAATGAAGGTATTCAATAATACCACGAAAAAGATATTCCTGGCAAGCTGGGTATCAATTAACCAAGAACAAGAAAGTGAAGCAAATGTAACTGACTCACTCAATCCCGGCATTAAGCAACCTAGGTTCGATATTTTAAAACCCCTACGGGTTTGGGTAGACAATATCGAAGTGCGCGATCGCCAATTTGCTCATCGTGTTTGTAAGTTGATTCCGGCTCAATGTCCATTCGAGCGAGATGTGAAGTTATTTGGTAGAACTTTGTTCCACATTCCTCCAATGTGCAAGCTCAACCCATTATATGAAGAAGTGGTTGCATTGCGATTTAGAGGATTGTGCTATTTAGCTGATGAGTGTGGCGAGGACATTTCGCAGTATTGTTAAATCGCGGAATGAGGTATAGAGTTAAAAGTTAGTTGCTCTGTACTAGTTGCCACTGTTTGATTAGTTTTTGAGCTTCGGCATAAGCAGCTGTACCTTCTGGAGCCAAAGTAGCGGTTGCAATTGCCGAAGAATATTGCTTGTTATTAGCACGATTTTTAGCAAGCTGTAAGATTTCTAAACTCCATTTGTCTATAGATTCCTGAGCCAGATCGTAACCGGGTTCGGAAGATGGTACTCTTTTAGCAACTTCAATAGCACGATTATACGAAGATGCTTGTGAAGGTTTAATCAAAGCTTTGGCTGCTTCTAAGACAGTTTTATTGCTTAAATATTGTTTCGATTCAAGTCTCCACTGTTCGATTGCCTGTTGCGCTTCTCGGAAATTTGACTCATCTTTACTGATTAAGCCAGCAGTGGTTATTGCTGATGAATATTCTCTATTTTCAGCACGATTTCTAGCTAAATCCAAAATCATACCGCTCCAAACTTTAATATTTTGCTTAGCTTGTTTGTACCCCGCTTCACCTCGTTGAATATTTTTCGCAGCGGCGATTGCCTTATTCAAATCGCTAGCTTGATTGGCATTAAGAGACATTTTTTCTAATTCCAACATTGCTTGAATTGTTTCTTGCGAATTGGAATTATTTTGAGGTTTTGTTGGTTGCGGTTTTTCTAACTGATAATTACTAGGTAAAGGTTTAACAACAGTTACCTTAGTTGGAGAGCGAGATTGCTGGTAAAGGAAAGCCACTAAAAATAATCCACCAAAGATTAAACTTCCCACACATCCAAACAGAAATAATTTATTAGATGTATCTTCTGTATTTTCTGGATTCTTATTTTCGACTTTCTCTTCGGTATTTTCATCAGTTTTAGGAGTAGGAGTTTCAGAAACAGAAGAAATTTTTGCTGGTTTTTCAGCGACTTCCTTAGAAGCGGCAGGAATGGGAGTTTTTGTAACTACTTGAACCTGTGAAGAATTATCATTAGCTACTGTCTCTTCGAGCTTTGGTGCCGAGCGGGCTGTAAAAATTTCTCTAGAACCTAAAGTATTCAGTGATTCTTCTGTATCGCTTTTAACTTGTTCTTGTTCAAATTTTTGTGCAAATTTTTCAAATAAACTTTGTTGCGGCGATGCAATAAAAGCAATAGGATTTTGAGTTGGTCGCCAATGATGCTGACATAGTTCGGGAGTGCGAACACTTAAATAACTTTCCAAACCAGCCAAATTATTGATATTACCGTAGCGCAAAGCTTCCAGTAATGTGGCTGTAAAAAAACCATGTCCTAACTCGCTGCTTTCGTGAGAAAACTGTTCTGGTTGACACGAAAGTATAGTAGAAATTTGCAACTCTTGAGCTAATTCAATAGTTTCTTGCCCGATAGAAGAATCTGCCGATACGCCAAAAGCACGGTTGAAATCCAGTAATAGCATGACTTCTAGCCCAGCAACCTGTAGAGTTTGCATCAACTGGCGCATTTCTATGGCAGTTTCTTTAACCCGTTTGGAATCTCCTTCAATAGGCATCAAGTAATCTTGTTCCTCATAGGTAATGCCATAACCGCTAAAGAATAACCATAATTTATCTTGCGGCTGCCAGGAATTAGCAGCTAAATCTTCGAGTAGCTGAAGAATATTATTTTTTGTGGGTAGAGTAGGTTTATCTCCCACAGGTACCGAAGAATCAGTCATTAACAGACACTGTTCCTCAGTCCAACCCGCTTGTTCAACTAAAAAATTTCTTAAAGCTTCAGCATCAGCACTCCCATAACCCAGAGGTTGAAAATATTGATACTGATTGATGCCAATAGCGATCGCCCATAGTTTTGCCATGCGCCCTTTTAATTGTTAGAAACTAGATATATATACTCACGGTAATCATAGATTGACAATTCTTACCATCTAAGTACCGCAAGCGTAATTAATGTAATTTGCTTTGCCAAAAAAACAAAGTTAACCTATGTTAGTGAGTCTAAGTGATTATCATCAGAATTGAAGATGGTAAGTCATTATTATTACTAAAACTAACGAAAGCACTTTTATTGATAGTGCATCTATTTATCGCGCTTGGAGGAGTTTATAAATAATGGTCGGCAAGAACTTGTTAAAAATCAAAACATTTATTCCACTTATGCCATCAATAGCAAAGAAAATCCGGATAAAGACAGCCGTAGTTTTGCTGAGCATGGCAGCACCAATGTGGTTAGTATCGGAAACAATCGCTCCTCAAATCGTGCGAGCTTATACTTCGAGAGTTGACTTAGAAATTACTCGTTTGCCCGGAGACAACTACCAGAGCTTGCTACGGAGAGCAGAAGCAGTAGCAAGAGCAGCCGCTCAACGTAGTTTTGATAAAGATATTTTAGTTACAGACGTATCGGTAGTTATTTCCGCCCAGAATTATGGTGCGATAGCGCCTGTTTTGGAATTGAATGTTAGTCGTAATCAATGGCGCAATCGTCCAGATACGCAGCGCTGGGCAAAGTACTTCAAAATGGCTCGAACCCTGCTATTTTTCGGGCAAAGTGCGACTAATTCCGCATCAAGTGGAGATAATGCCGTTGAACAAACTTCCCCACCACCATCTGAAGAAGTTCCAATTCCGACACCAGAAGTTGAAAAAGCACAGGAAGTTGAAGTTGAAGTCGAGTAGGAAGTGAGAATTGTTCGTAAGTATTTCAAACGTTGAGATCCCCCCAACCCCCCTTTTAAAGGGGGGCTAGTAAGTTTTATTGTTTGTTTTTTACATTCTCAGAACCTACCAAAAAAGGGCGGCTATTAAGCAATTCATGCCTTAGAATAAAAAGGTTGTCAAAAAACGGTATCTGATTTTATGGCTGTTCCAAAGAAGAAAACATCGAAATCCAAGCGCGATAAGCGTCGAGCAACCTGGAGACACAAAGCGAGCGTTGAAGCTGAAAAAGCTCTTTCGCTGGGTAAATCAATTTTGACTGGACGCTCTACATTTGTTTACCCATCTGGAGACGAGGAAGAAGAAGACGAAGAGTAATTCGTCAATCCATAAATTTAGCTATTTGTTAAATTCCAACAGGATTTTAGGTCAACGATTATTGAAGAGTTGCATAAGACAGAAACCGTCTTGCTTGAAACCATCATCTAAAATCCTGTTGGGTAAAAAAATAGTTGGCAGTAGGGAGTAGGGAGTAGGGGGTAGGGAGTAGAAGAGATTATAGTTTCCTGAAAAATATATTATTATCTATAAAAAATTATTTCACCAAACCATGTTGGGAAAGTTCTTTCAAAAACCGACTTCTAAAGATAGCGATAGGGTTCCTCCGGGACAACATTTAGCTAAGGGCTTTCCGGTGCTTACTTATGGTGCGACTCCCCAAGTTAGTACGGAGGAATGGGAATTTAGCGTATGGGGTTTGGTAAAACCCAAAAAATGGAACTGGGCAGATTTTATGGAACTACCTCATAGCGAGTTTACAGCCGACTTCCATTGCGTGACTCGGTGGTCTAAACTTGATGTCAAATGGACTGGAATTAAAGTCACTGACTTTATGAAAGCTATCGAGGTAGATCCCAAAGCTACTCATATCATGGAACATTGCTACGGCGGTTACACTACCAATATTTCAATAGAAGACTTTGTAAGAGAAGAAAACTTTTTTGCTTTTAAATTGTTTGACGAACCTTTAAGCGCCGAACATGGTGGCCCCATGCGCTCGGTGGTACCTCACCTCTACGCTTGGAAAAGTGCTAAATGGATAAATGGCTTAGAATTTTTAGATCGTGAAGAATTAGGTTTTTGGGAACGTAACGGTTATCATCGTCGCGGCGAACCCTTTCAAGAACAACGGTACAGTGGGTTTTGAAAGTTAGGAGTTAGGAGTTAGGAGTTAGGAGTTAGGAGTTAGGAGTTAGGAGTTAGGAGTTAGGAGTTAGGAGTTAGGAGTTAGGAGTTAGGAGTTAGGAGTTGTGAGTTAGGAGTTAGGAGTTAGGAGTTAGGAGTTTTAGATTTTAATTTCCTATGCCCAATGCCCAATGCCCAATGCCCAATGCCCAATGCCCAATGCCCAATGCCCAATGCCCAATGCCCAATACTTACCCAAAAATTCGCCTAAGTAGCGACAATTTATGCTTGTAGGGTGGATAGAGTAATTTAACGTCTAGAAGAAAAGGTTTTTTGAGTAGGCTTTTGTAATGAGAAAAGGTGTCAAAACTAGTTTTTCCATGATAGCTACCGATTCCGCTATTTCCTATCCCGCCGAATGGTAATGATGGTACGGCATAATGAATTATTGTGTGATTGATGCAACCTCCACCGAAAGCTGTTTCCCTGATTACTTTTTTTTGTAGGTTTTTATTTTGAGAAAATAAATATAAAGCTAAGGGTTTAGGTCTAGAGTTTATTACATTGATAGCTTCTTTAATATCGGTAAATTCTATTAGTGGTAAAATAGGGCCGAAAATTTCTGATTGCATTAGTGTATCTTCCCAAGAAACGCTATCGATGACTGTAGGAGCAATATAAAGTTCGTCGGCAGTTGTTTCGCCACCAATAATTATTTTTCCATCTTTTAAATCTTTTAAGTAATTCACCAATCTATCAAATTGCTTTTGATTGATGATTCTGGCATAGTCGGGACTTTTAAGAGGGTTTTCACCATAAAATTCTTGAAGACATTTTTTAATTTCATTTATTAAATTATTTTTAATTTCTTTATTAACTAAAAGATAATCTGGTGCAAGACAAGTTTGTCCGGCATTATAAAATTTTCCCCAAGTTATACGTCTAGCGGCAATTTTAATATCGATGTCGCTATCTACAATACAAGGAGATTTTCCACCAAGTTCTAATGTAACTGGCGTAAGTTGTTTTGCTGCGGCTTCCATAACGATTTTACCGATTGCACTGCCGCCAGTAAAAAAGATACGATCAAACTTTTCTGCTAATAGTTGCTGAGAAGTTTCTACTCCTCCTTCTATCGCAGCTATATACGATCTATCGAAATACTTTTCAAAAATTTCAACGACAAGATTAGATGTATAAGAAGCTATTTCTGAAGGTTTGATGATGGCACAGTTTCCGGCAGCTATAGCACCTATTAAAGGCGCAACAACTAGTTGAAATGGATAATTCCAAGCACCAAAAATTAAAACTACACCTAAAGGTTGTGGATAAATTTTTGCTGAAGCTGGAAAGAATTGCCAAGGAATTTGTGCTTTTTTCGGCTTAGTCCAGTTTTTTATATTTTTGATAGCATATTCAATTTCTTTAACAACAAGCACAATTTCTGCGGTAAAGCTTTCTACCAATGGTTTATTTAAATCGGCTTTTAATGCATTAAAAATTGCTGCTTCGTTGTCAATAATTGCTTGCTTAAGAGTTTTTAACTGCTGAATGCGAAAAGAAACTTCTTTAGTTTTACCAGTCTGAAAAAAATCGCGTTGATTGTGGATTGTTTCAGCAAACATATTATGAAGGGAGTAGGGAGCAGGGAGTAGGGAGCAGGAAACAGGAAACAGGAAACAGAAGGTAAGAATAAATTATTAAAAACTTATGATTCCTAACAATTAACAACTAACAACTAAAATTATTGCTTCATTGGTAGGGTAACGGTAAAAACACTACCTTTGCCAAGTTCGGAATTAACTTCAATGGTACCTTGATGAGCTTCCACAATGCGCCGGGAAAGGTATAATCCCAAACCGCTACCGGAACGTTTGTGGCTTCCGGGACGAAATCTTTCAAATAGATTGGATTGTTGCTCGGGAGAAATACCTTGTCCTGTATCTATAATTTTGATAGTTATAGCCCTGCAATCGCTCGATTCAGCTTCTAAATGCATTAATATTGAGCCATTATCGGTAAATTTGATCGCATTTCCGACTAAATTGGTAAATAACCGATGCAACTCAAGGCGATCGCCAATTACTGGAGTTGTGTTTTGTGCTTGCTGTACATCGGCTTTGATTATCAAATTTTTTTGTTCTGCTAAGGGAGTTAATTCGCTCGCTACTTCCTCAATCAATTTACGAATATCAACTGGTAAAAAAGCTAGAGTTTTACGTCCGGCTTCAAAACGGTAAACTTCTAATAGAGTATTTACCATTGCTAATAAATTGCTGTTTGAGCGAGCCATGACGGTAAGTGCTTCATTCATTGATGGAGATAATTCACCCAAAGCACCTTCAAGAAATAGTATCATCATGCGCTCCTCTGCTACCAAGGGAGTGCGTAAGTCGTGGGTAAGACGAGAAACAAAATCTTCTCGCTGACGAGCAATTTCATCTCGCTCGTCAATACTGTGTTTGAGCCTCAAAAGCGAACGTACCCTTGCAAGCAATTCGTCTACCGTTACAGGTTTACGGATAAAATCATCAGCACCTAAATCCAATCCGTGAGCAACATTCGGCGAATCGTGAGCAGTAATTAACAAAATTGGAATAAAAGATAGTTCAGCATTTCCTCGTATATGCTTGGTTACTTGATAACCATCCATTCCCGGCATCATTAAATCTAACAATATTAAATCAAACGTTGATTCGGAGATTCTTTTTAATGCTTTATGACCATTTTCAGCAGTACTAACTTCATAACCTTCTTCCTCCAAAATAGTTTTGATTAAAAAAACATTATCAGGGGAATCATCAACAACCAGAATTTGATCAGATTTAGAATTGGGAGAATTCATAGTTAGTTCAAAGGTTAATTAATAGATTTTCTTTTGGTTAAAACGGTTAAAGTTTGGTTAATAGAAAGTTTGCTATCTTTAATAACTACCTACGAGAGTTTAAATCAAAATTAAATTTTGCGAATTATTTGATTTCAAAGTACTCTTATTGTCTAAAAACAATTTATTTGATTTATTTGAATTTAGTATAAATAATAGAAAAAATATTACAGTGATAAAAATCACTATGGTATGAATATTTATCGATTGTATATTTTAAACAAGAATCTAGAAAACAGTAACATAGTTAACAAAATTTGGATTTACATGAGTTTAGGTATTAAGCTGTGGAAGCTTGTATTAGCAAGCAGAAAATTGCTGTTTATTCTTGAAAACAGATGAGTATTAATTACCCCATCATCTTTAGGTTACGTTAGTATTGTCCCGAAAGGCGACATTACCCACAAATATTTTAATTATTGACTGAATATTAGTTTGATAAGAATTTTGGAGAAGATTTAAGCAAAAATATGTCTTTTGATATATTGATTGCTACATTTGATATGTATGTAGCTAAATATCGAATGCAGCAATATTTTTCTAATTGATGAGTTAATTGATATAACAGATTGCAGAAATTGAATAAGGCTCTAAATGGGAGCATCCCAATTGTGAAAAAATCGTAGTGCGTTAGCGTTCCCGGGTCGCGTGCGGCTCAGCGTGTCCGTAAGGATATGCATCTTGCTCGCTATTAGCTGCTAGCGAGCAAGATGCTCGCACTACAAAATTACAAATTTGGGATGCTCCCCTCTAAATTACTTCTTTGACATAAGTTCCTCAAGTCTTTTCTGAAAATCTTCAAAATCGGCAACGATAATCGAAATTGTAAAAAGCTTTTCTAATACCGATTCGTTATCTATTGTATTGATTACCTGTATAACTTCGTTTGGGACTTGTTTAAACCTTGTTTGGATAATTTTAATTACATTTGCTCGTGATTTTTCAAGCTTTTCTTTTTGTTGAGATAATCCTTCAGGGCTTTTTGTGTTATTCATTTTGATTACCATTCAATAATTTTTTAAATGATAGCGAGCAAGATGCTCGCACTACTTTAACCAGCTATTAATAATTTTTTAAATGATAGCGAGCAAGATGCTCGCACTACTTTAACCATTCAGAATTGATTTGACAAACTACTAATTATTCTTCAGGTTCGATGGAATCGTCTAGTTTATAGACTTCCAAAACTCCGGTATCTGGTTCAAAAATTGCGTAGTTGGGGACTTGTAAAATTTGTTGGTAAAAGAACC
>JBCCLY010000084.1:0-9776 GCA_039026655.1 Cyanobacteria bacterium P01_C01_bin.38
AAAAGTTTATTTTAGATAAGAAGGAAGTTTTAGATCCTCGGTTTGAGGTTCCGTTGCAAAATTTTCAGGGAGAATCAGAAATTTTGCCAGCAATTCCCCGTTCTTCTGATGGGCAATTGTTGTTTTTAATGGATATGGTAAACAAGATGAAGCGGCTAGATGAAAGTCCTTTGGGGAGTCGTATTGCTTCTGTTCATAATGGTTCTTCTCTGTTTACGGGAGATGCGGGAAGCGGGGAAAGTAATATTCGCCGTTATATTATTGAAAATGACTGGTTAGAAGCGATTGTTCAATTGCCGAATAATTTGTTTTATAACACGGGGATTACTACATATATTTGGGTTCTTTCTAATCAGAAAGTGCCGGAAAGAAAGGGTAAGGTACAATTAATTGATGCTTCTGAGTTGTATCAGAAATTGCGGAAGAATTTGGGGGCGAAGAATTGCGAATTTGCCCCAGAACATATTGATAAAATTACTCGGCTTTATTTAGAAATGCCGAACCAAGGTATCTCTAAGGTTTTTGATAATCAAGATTTTGGTTTTTATAAAATTACGGTGGAACGCCCTTTACGATTAGCGACACAATTTACAGAGGAAGGGGTATCTACCTTGCTTTATCTCCCCGCTTTGTCTGAGGTGATGGCATGGGTTTACGAGCAGTGGGGAGAGGAGATTTATACCAGTTTAGATGTACATAAAAAAGCCATAGAAGATTATCTGGAACGGGAAGAAATTAATCTTTCGCCTAAACTGAGGAAATCCCTATTTGCTGTCAAAACTTGGCAGCAACAACGGGAATTAATGCAGGTGGGGGGAAAAGTTATGGAAGTGATGGGAGAAGAGTTATGGATGGATTTTAACCAGTTTTCTACAGCCTTAGATACAACTTTGAAAAAATTAAAAATTAAACTTTCTGCGAGTGAGAAAAAGCAAATTTGTAATGCTGTTAGTTGGCGAGATGAGAATGCAGCTAAGGTAGTGAAGAAGGTACACAAGTTTAAAGAGAATCAACTCAGGGACTTGTTAACGAAGTTGGGAACCACTGAGGAGAATTTAGCCGATTATGGTTACTGGGTGGGGGAGAAGCAAGGGGAATGGCTAGAGTATGAACCCGATAGCGAGTTACGGGATACAGAAAATGTACGGTTGAAGGAACAGATACATGATTATTTTGTGCGGGAAGTACGTCCCCATGTGGAAGATGCATGGATAGCTGTGGATAAAACCCAGATTGGTTATGAGATTAGTTTTAATAAGTATTTTTATCAGCACAAACCCTTGAGGAGTTTGGAGGAAGTTACGGCAGAGATTTTGCAGTTAGAACGGGAGACGGAAGGGTTGTTGAAGAGGTTGGTGAGTTTTGGGGAGGTTGAATAATGGCTTTTCCTAAGTATGAAACTTATAAGGATAGTGGGGTTGATTGGTTGGGAGAAATTCCAAGTCATTGGGAAACTATTCGAGCTAAATATGTTTTAAAAGAAGTGGATGAGCGTTCTAAAACTGGAAAAGAAGAACTTTTATCGGTTTCTCATTTGACTGGGGTAACTTCCAGAATTGAGAAAAACGTGAATATGTTTTTAGCTGAAGACTATAGTGGTTCAAAGCTATGTCAACAGAACGATATTGTTGTGAATACAATGTGGGCTTGGATGGGTGCTCTTGGAGTCTCACCAATTGAAGGTATTGTTAGTTCTTCTTATGGTGTTTATCGACCGAATAACAAAGTATTTCCCAAATTTATTGATAACTTGCTAAGAACATCAATATATGTAGCAGAGTACAACAGACGCTCTACAGGTGTACATTCGTCAAGATTAAGGTTGTATCCAGATAAGTTTTTAGATATTCCTCTTTTGTTACCTCTCTTCAGTGAGCAAAAAAGAATATCTGAGTTTATTGAACGCACAACTGCTGAGATTGATGAAGCGATCGCAAAAAAACAGCGTCTCATAGAACTCCTACAAGAACAAAAAGCCATTCTCATCAATCAAGCTGTCACTAAAGGTTTAAACCCTAATGTCCCCATGCGTGATAGTGGGGTTGAGTGGATTGGGGAAATTCCTGAGCATTGGGAAACATTAACTGTAAAGCAAGTGGCTAGAAATGGTTATAAGACTTTTATTGATGGTGATTGGATTGAATCGCCATATATAACTGATGATGGAGTTCGATTAATTCAAACTGGAAATATCGGGACTGGAAAGTATAAAGAAAAGGGTTTTCGCTACATATCAGAAGTAACTTTTAATAAATTGAATTGTACAGAAGTTTTTCCTGGCGATGTCTTAATTTGCCGACTTGATGGACCTGTTGGTCGTGCCTGTATTGCACCAAGTTTGGGATGTAAAATGATAACTTCAGTAGACAATGTAATTCTTAAACCATCTAATAATTTTGATTGTAGATTTATTGTGTATTTGATGTCATCTAATTCCTGGCTGGAATGGATACAGGCTTTATGTCGAGTTGGTGGTGGATTTCGATTTAGAATCAGTAGAAGTATGTTGGGTAATCTAAAAATTCCAAAACCATCTATCGAAGAGCAACTTAAAATTGCTGATTGGCTTGACTCAGAATTAAACAATACTTATATGCTAATTAATAAACTTTTAGAAAGCATTAAATCTCTTAATGAATATAGACAGGTAATCATTTCTCAAGCTGTTACCGGAAAAATTAAAATATAGAATATTGCAAACTTTAGCCGATGGATATACTAACCCGATATCGTCATATTATCTAAGAAACCATAAAAAAATGCTATAAGTTAACCAATTCTCAACCCCCTAACACCACAAACACTACAATCAGCGATGATATTCAGCTATTCTGGGCAGAACACCTAACTTTTTAAAGACGAATGACTAATAATTGCTGACTCTTACATAATTAAATATGAAGACGCTGAACACTCTGTGAGAAAATTAATCACCATGACAGAATTACTCGAACAAGCGATTACCAAACTCAAAAGCTTACCAGCCAGTCAACAAAATGCTATTGCTACCATGATTTTAGAAGAACTGGAAGATGAACAGCGATGGGATGAAGCTTTTGAGCGTTCTCCAGATAAACTAGCTCTCCTAGCAGCCGAAGCGATGGCTGAATATCGCGCAGGAAAAACTCAACCATTAGACCCAGATACATTGTGAATTCTCGCATTACTTCTCAGTTTCGCCAAGCTTTTGGTAACTTACCTGAAAATGTGCGAGAGCAAACCCGCCAAGCATATCGCCAATTTAAACAAGACCCCAATCATCCCAGTTTACGTTTCAAAAAAGTGCATCCAGAATTACCTATTTATTCTGCCAGAGTTAGCAGAAGCTATCGAGCGGTTGGACAGTTGGAAGGGGATACAGTTATTTGGTTTTGGGTAGGCTCGCATACAGGGTATGAAAAGCTACTATCACAGTTGTAATCAAGGGAGTATCATAGGAAAAAACCTCGTATAAAATCTGACGGACTCCCTATGGTAAGCAAAACCAACGAGCAAGCCTTAGAAAACTGCATCGAAACCGCCCTCGTTAACCGTGCTGGCTATGAAAAGGGGAACCCCGCAGACTTTGACCGGGAATTCGCTATCGATAAAGAAAAATTCTGGCGTTTTTTAACCACCACCCAACCGGAAGAACTCGCCAAACTCCAAGACAATCCCAACTGGCAAAGATTAATCCTAGAACGCTTCCACCGCAAAGTTAAAAAGGATGGTATCCTTTCTGTCCTCAAAAAAGGATTATCCATTGATGATGCTCACCTCACTTTACTTTACAGTCTGCCCTACAACGATAATAATCCGGCTGTTTCCGCAAATTTTCAGCAAAATATCTTCTCCGTTACCCGTCAGCTACATTACTCCCAAACAGAACCCAATTTATCCATTGATATGGTGTTATTCCTGAATGGGATAGCCATAGCGACAATGGAATTAAAAAATGCCTGGTCTGGTCAAACGGTATACCACGCCAAAAAACAATACCGTGAAGACCGCAATCCGCTTGTTCCCCTACTGCAATTTGCTCGCTGTTTAGTTCACTTCGCCGTTGATACGGATGAAGTATGGATGACCACAAAATTAGCTGGTAAAAACACTTACTTCCTTCCCCTCAACCAAGGCTTTAATTTTGGTAAAGGAAACCCACCAAACACCAATGGTCATAAATCTGCATACCTGTGGGAATCTATTCTCAAGCGGGAAAGTTTTACCAACATTATTGAACAATTCGCCATTCTCATCCCTGGGGACACGAAAACACCCCTGACCCAAAAAAACCTCTACTTCCCCCGCTATCACCAACTTGATGTTGTCCGTAAACTCCTCACCCATGCTGGTAAAAATGGTACGGGACACACTTATTTAATTCAACATTCCGCAGGTTCTGGTAAATCTAATTCCATCACTTGGACAGCATATCAACTAATCGAACTCTACTCCCAAGGTGCAGATACTCCCCTATTTGATTCCGTTGTCGTCGTCACCGATAGACGCATTCTAGATAAACAACTCAAGAATAATATCAAAGACTTCTCCCAAGTTAAAAATATCCTCGCCCATGCTACCAGTTCCCAAGAACTAAAAACCGCCCTAGAAAATGGTAAAAAGATTATTATTACCACCATTCAGAAATTCCCCTTCATAGTTGATGGGATTGAAGATTTAAGCGACCGCACTTTTGCTGTGATTATTGATGAAGCTCATTCTTCCCAAAGTGGTAAGGCTGCTGATAACCTGAATATGACTTTAAGGAAAGGAGAGGACGAAGAACCGGAAGATTTACAGGACAAGATTCTTAAGGCAATGTCGGGACGAAAATTGGGTAAAAATGCTTCCTATTTTGCCTTTACCGCTACCCCGAAAAATGCCACTTTGGAAAAATTTGGTCAAAGAACCCCGGATGGTAATTTTACACCATTTCATCTCTACTCGATGAAACAGGCGATTGAAGAAGGTTTTATTCTCGATGTTTTGGCAAATTATACCACCTACAGAAGCTACTACGAAATTCAAAAATCTATTCAAGATAATCCCATCTTTGACACAGCTAAAGCACAGAAAAAGCTCAGAAATTACGTAGAAGGACACAAACAAACGATTGCTACCAAAGCAGATATTATAGTTAAACATTTTATCGACCAGGTATGGAAACCCAAAAAGCTCAAGGGTAAAGCTAAAGCAATGGTTGTCACCCGTAATATTGAAGCTGCGATTCGCTACTTCTTCGCTATCCGGGAGATATTAACCCAAAAGGATTTACCCTTTAAAGCAATTGTCGCCTTTTCTGGTAAAAAGACCGTAGATGGTATTGAGTACACCGAAGACATTATCAACGGTTTCCCCGGTAAAGATATTCCCCAAAAATTCAAACAAGATGATTACAAAATCTTGGTAGTTGCAAACAAATTCCTCACCGGATTTGACGAACCCCTACTACATACCATGTACGTAGATAAAAAACTGCAATCGGTCTTAGCAGTGCAAACCCTCTCTCGTCTCAATCGTTGCAATCAGAAGATGGGTAAACAAGACACTTTTATACTAGACTTTTATAACACCGTTAGCGACATCAAAACCGCCTTCGACCCATTTTATACCGCTACATCCCTGGGCGAACCTACCGATGTTAACATCCTCCACGACCTGAAAGAAGAACTAGACGATGTAGGTGTTTACGAATTAGAGGAAGTCCAACAGTTCAACGAACTATTCTTTAACCAAGCAGAAGCAGAAGAACTCAGCCCCCTCATCGACACCGCCGCCAATCGTTTCAATGTAGAATTAGAACTGGAAGACGAAACAAAAATCGATTTTAAAATTAAAGCTAAACAGTTTGTCAAAATTTATAGTCAGGTCGCCTGTATTATCCCTTATAACAACATCCAATGGGAAATGCTGTACTGGTTCCTGAAATTCCTCATCCCTAAACTTACAGTCAGAAACCCCCACCAAGACCAGCTAGACCAACTCCTAGAAAGCGTAGACCTTTCCACCTACGGCATAGAGCGAGTTCAACTTAACCATACCATCGAACTCGATACCGAAGCATCAACAATTGCACCCCAAAACCCTAATGTCCGGGGATACCACAGCGAAGCATCCCAGCAAGACCCCTTAGATGATATTATCAACGCCTTTAATAACCGCTTTTTTACTGGTTGGGATGCCACACCCCAAGAACAACGGGTAAAATTCATTAATATCGCCAAACACATCATTGACAACCCCAACTACCAAACCCAAGTTGTCAACAACCAAGATACCCAAAACCGCCGTCTAGCATTAGAAGGATTAATTAAACAAGCCATCAGTAAAGAACGGCGACGGGAACTGGATTTATACAAACGCTATGCTTCAGATTCAGAGTTTAAACGAGCATTTGATGCCAGTATAATGCAGTTACTCGCGCAAATAAATCTAGAAGGATTACAGCAATTTCTAGGGCATGGTTAACTGTAGCGACTGTTTTTAAACTGGATAATGGAGAGCGATTTTTTTCGGGGGAGATGGCAGGGTTTTCATAATGTACGAAGACAACTACCAATCAATTTTTATTGATGCATTAATCAAGATTTTGTATACATAGAATAATTCCAATTGCAAGTATACCTGTGCCAGTTTATTGATGTAATATTGTAGCACGCAAAAAAGTAAGCTAATAGTAAGAAAAGCATCTGGCACATCCTGTAATATTGAATCCGTGGAATGTAGTGTACATAAGATATAAAGGTTTTTATAGCCCAACCGTTACCGAGCAGTGCCCGTGTGCAGTTTTGCTTAAATGTCGGCTGAAAGCTTTATGAGCTATGATTTTAGGACACTTGTAGCATTATACCTCGTTTTTTGCTCGGTTTGGGTTAGGTTGAAAACATCGAATAATAATTAGCGTACAAACTTTTAAAACATAAATATTTTATATTTAGAGTTTTTATGTTCGATTATTTTACTTGGTAGTAAATCAAAGAAAAGTTGCCAGACAATAAGAAGGTGCGCTAACTTTTTATGTATAGATGGTTTATGTATAGATTTTTAATACTTGATTTTTTTGAACTCGGCATTAAAGCATATAGAAATTGTCGGTCAAAGATAAGTATACGAACTTTTTATATAGATGGTTATTGAAAGACGCGGTTATTCCGGCATAACCGTAAGGGCAAGCTGGCGGGAAAGAAGAACATGGCTCCAAAATAATTATTTAATATATACCCCTGTACTAATTCATCTACTTTATAAGCAGCCGGATAGGAACGAGGGCAATATAAGGTTAGAAGAGGAGGTTGTAAAACCCCATTCACCTTCGTATTCCCATTTATTTTAGACACAGTTCCACATTTTAAGAAACAAATACGAGTTTTCTTAAAATTACAACAAAGCAACAGGTCAATTTTTCTGGCTTGACCGTTAGACGGGCAAGAACTGAAACGGAAAACGTCTTAGTAGAGCGGAGAAACGGAACAAAATTATTTTAAACTTCTGCTAATTTAAAAAATAATTAAATCGGGGATTTTTCAACTTTTAATAAATTAAAATAAGTGCTACGCCCCAACCGAATTAACTAATAGTACGCGGGATTGCGTCGTCACATCCACACGGACACGATGTCCCCCTACATTACTCGTCCCGCCTACCCCCGAAAGCAATTTCGAGCAGTTTCGCTATAATCGAAGTGTACTCACTTCACTTCTGCGCCCCTACGGGGTGGGCTGCGCCCATCCTCGCTCGCTGTACGCTCTCTCGGACACAGAAGTTGCGTTCGCCCAGGGAGGGGCTTGTTTTACTCTCGTTGTTGGTGGGGTTTTTTAATGGTCGGTCTAGCAATCATGCGCGTTGGGAAATTAAAAAGTTTTGGGAATGTGGGGGGTAGTGAAAAACATACAGCCCGTCTCCAAGATACACCAAATGCTGACCCCTATAAAGAAAATATTCGACTGATTGGAAATGAGAACGACCCGTCTTTAGAAGAAATAGTAAAAGCCAAAATAGCTGACAATACTAAACATAAGCCGCGTAAAGATGCGGTATTATGCAGCGAAATTTTCTTGAGCGCATCCCCGGAGTATTTTCGTCCTCATGACCCTTCAAAGGCTGGGGAATGGGATGATAAATTAATGTGGAATTTTACTAATGCTTCAACAAAATGGTTGCAAGAAAATTTTGGAGAAAAATGCGTTAGGGCTGAACTACATTTGGATGAATCTACTCCTCACATCCACGCTTATATCGTCCCAGTCAATGACAAAACAAAGAAACTAAGTCATAAAGCTATGTTTGGAGGAGATGGCAAACAAGCTAGCATTAAAATGTCCAAACTCCAGGATAGCTATGCTAAAGGGTTGGCACATTTGGGTATTGAAAGGGGTGTGAAGGGCAGCAAAGCCACTCACACTAAAGTTAAAGAATATTACCAAGCAGTCAACCAAGAACCTTTGACACTAGAATTAGACCGATTGGCACCCAAACGGGGGGAGACGGCACAGCAATTATTTGAACGCATCAAAGCAGACCCCACAATCCAATCGATCAATCACCAGCTAGCTGACCACAAAAGAATTGTAGAGTTAGAAAGACGGGCATCTCAAAGAGCGATCGCCTCTGAAAAATTACGGCAGCAGTTAGAAAAGCGCGTAGCTGAATTAGAAGAAGAGAACTTTTATTGGAAACAGCAAGCTGACAAATTAAGAGACTTGCCTCTAGAGGAAGTGGCATGGAATCTAGGACTTGATAAAACTGATAAAGGAGAAAATCGTTGGAAGGGCTTGGAGCGAGTTCTCAGTATTAATGGTTCTAAGTGGTATGACTTTACAGAAGAAAAAGGTGGCGGTGGGGCTATTGATTTAGTCATGCACGTTAATAATTTCAACTTTAGGTCTTCTGTTGCCTGGTTATACGACCAATTTGGGGAAGAGGGAATGCTGCGTGCTACCAAAGCTTTTACAGAAAAACAAGCTACTAAAATCGCCCAAGAAGAACCTGCACCAACTTTTGAACGACCAACCCCGGATGAATCAAAGTGGCTGGGTGTACAAGATTATTTGGTACAAAAACGCGGATTGCCTGAAAACTTTATCATTGGACTTCATCAAAAGGGATGGCTCTATGCTGATGAACAGCAAAATGCCGTGTTTACAATGCGCGAGCTTCCAGTAAAAGAAGGAACGCAATACACAAATGCAGAAACTACTTTAAAAGGCGCATTTTTGCGGGGAACGCGGGGAGAAAATAATTCGTTTATGGGATACGCGCTTAATTCAAAACGGAGAGAGGGATGGTTTTACTTCCATTTGGGTGGTAAGCCAGGTTCGGAAATACAAAAAGTAGTCCTTTGTAAATCTCCTATTGAAGCGCTCTCGTGCGCTCTTATTGGGGTAAGTGAACGTGGAGGTATGCCATCTGAAAGAACCATGTATATGGCTGTGGATAGCACTCTTAGTCTGCCGTTAGAGTTTCTCAGGGAAGTTCCTGCCATTACCGCTGCTTACGATAACGACTTGGCGGGACGCTCTACTGCAAAAGCTATAAAAGAATTATTACCACAGACAACCATAGCGCAACCGAAAGCAGACGATTGGAATGCGGAATTGGAGCGTTTGCAGCTTCAAAAGGTGCAGCAAAAACAAGCTGAAAAGAAAAAGAATAGGGGATTGGAATACTAACAGAAATGTCTGGTTTTAGATAAGTGGCGCAGATAAGCGATGCTCAACAGCGACTGAAGGAAAATCCTCAGTTTAAGTATGAGAGAATATCACTGCTCCCTACCGAACAATCATTTCCAAATTTCCAAC
>JBCCLY010000085.1:0-9771 GCA_039026655.1 Cyanobacteria bacterium P01_C01_bin.38
AATATTGTTAATTGTTTAGATCAATTTGGTGCGTGACGACAATTCCAATTTAGTCGATTAGGTTTGATAATTTATCGTAGCCGTCACACACCCTACAATTTAATCAATATTGTTAATTGTTTAGATCAATTTGGTGTGTGACGGCAATTCCAATTTAGTCGATTAGGTTTGATAATTTATCGTAGCCGTCACACACCCTACAATTTAATCAATATTGTTAATTGTTTAGATCAATTTGGTGCGTGACGACAATTCCAATTTAGTCGATTAGGTTTGATAATTTATCGTAGCCGTCACACACCCTACAATTTAATCAATATTGTTAATTGATAATTGTTAATTGTTCATTGTTAATTGATAATTCTTTTGCTGCATTTTTCATTAAATTATATGCAGATGATTCGGCAGACGGAATGGTGCTGGCAACTGCAAAATTAATTTTTATAAGTTCGTTTTGTATTTCTAAGGATTCTATAGAATTTTGAATTCTTTTGACTACTTCTGTAGCTGCTTCAGTTTGAGTATTAGCTAAAATCATCACAAATTCTTCATCGTTGTAACGACCAATAAAATCGGTAGCACGTTTTTTAGATTTACGCATAGTATCAGCAATGTGACATAAATATTCGTCTTTACCTTTATCGTCGATTTCGGAAAAATCAATTTTACATAAAATTAAAGATAGAGGTAATTGATATTTTTCTAATCGTTTCCATTCGCGCTGTAAGTAGTTATTAAAATAGGAACGACTGGCTACTTTAGTTAACACATCGTTAGAAGCAAGACTTTGTAATTCTCGATTTGCTGTTTCTAAACCTACTGTTAATCGACATTCGCGTTCGATTTGACGGCGGCTTTCTAATACTGCCCAACCGGATGTTAATAAGCGATTTACTCTTTGTGCAAGTACATCCCAATCTATAGGTTTTGTAATGTAATCGCTTGCTCCTACCCGAAAGGCTTTTTCTACAGATTTTTGGTCATCGAGAACTGTTATCATTAAAACCGGCGGACAATTATCGCCCATCAATGTTTGTAATTTGGTACAGCAAGCAAATCCATCCATTCCGGGCATCATCGCATCGAGTAAAATCATATCTGGCGTTTGCTTCTGACAGATATCTAAACAATGTTGTCCGTTGCAGGCTTCTATTACTTCATATCCAAGTTTTTCTATTGCTTTACGCAGAATTAACCGTAAAGTTTTTTGATCGTCTACTATTAGAATTTGACGTGGATTTTTCTCAAATGCAGGATAATTCATGATGCTTTTTAAGGGGAATAGTGTAGTTGCAAAGCTGTTTTAGCCTATTGGTATTTTGTATAAAGTTGTTTGAGTAAAGTAGAAGTATCAGATGTTGTTCAAAAAAAACCTATAGCTTCTACTTCAGTGCATACCTGAGCTAGCAATACAGCATGAATGGTAATGCTCAGCGATCTTATATCATGTCCGGTAAATCAGTTACGAAACTTTAAGTGTTGAACGGGACATGGTATTAGAAAATGAGCAGAATTCCGCACGTTTATCTGGTTTGTCTTTATCAATTACGCTGCAAATTTCTTGTAATATCAATTCTGATTATATTGGAAGGTTTTTAACTTAATTTATATTACTTTATATCATAAAACTCTTGTAGGATAGGCATCCCTGCCCCTGCAAATGTACCTTACTAAGATGAAATATGCTGTATAAGAATTAGTGGTGGATTTTTCTTACATTTGGAATTATTCATCATGTCTTTTTAGAGGGATAGTGTTGTTGCAAAGCTATTGTAACTTTTTGGTACTCTATATCGATTTTTTCGAGTAATTCAGAAGTATTATATGTTGTTCCGGAACGACCTATTTCTTCTAATTTGGTACATACTTCAGCTAGCAATAGGGCACCAATAGTAACACTCAACGATCTGAGAGCATGAGCAGAATCACGAAGATTTTCAGCATCATTTTTATTCATAGCTTCGCGAATTTCCTGTAATTTTAATGCTGCATCTTCAAAGTAGCTATCAATTAATTCTTTTATCATTTCATCGCTATCATCACCTACCATTTCTTTTAACTCTTGCAATATTTGAGTATCAATAACTGGTAAGGCACTCGATTGCAAGTTTTCTTTTTTCACAACAGCTGTAGAATCTGAGTCTTGATTAAACGATTGCTGTAAATTTCTATAGTTATTAAAAATTTCCATTAAAGTTTCACTCCGCACGGGTTTGCTGATATAGTCATTCATCCCAGCATTAAGACATACTTCCCTATCTCCCTGCATCGCATTAGCAGTCATGGCAACAATCCAAGGGCGGTTTGGGGGTAGCCATTCTTTACAGATACTCTTCGTTGCTTGCAATCCGTCCATTTCCGGCATTTGTACATCCATGAAAACAAGATCGTATTCTTGATGACGCAAATTAGAAAGTGCTTCTAAGCCATTACTAGCAACATCAGCGCTATAGCCTAATTTTTTTAGCATATGTAAAGCTACCTTTTGGTTTAAAGGCATATCTTCGACTAAAAGAATCCGTAATGGTAGCTTTTCGCTTAATTGTGAATCAAATTCGGATTTTGAAGATGCCTTATGTGTAACAGTGATTTGTTTCTGGCATAATATATTGACGCAGGTATCATATAGTTGGAATGGTTTGACTGGCTTTTTCAGCACGGTAACTAAATCTGATTCGGCTGCAAGTTGCTGTTGAGTTAATCTATCTAACGAACTTAATATTACTATAGGTAACTGTTCGTAATTAGGGATAGAATGAATCCGCGAAGCCAAGGTTAAACCGTCCATTTGCGGCATTCGCATATCTACGATTGCCATATCAAATTTTTCTGAGGAATTTATTAATTGCAAAGCTTCCATACCATCCGCTGCGATGATAACGATAATTCCCCATTTTTGCATTTGTAAACTTAGAATTTTGCGATTGGTGGCATTGTCGTCTACTACCAAAATCCGTTTACGCGCCATCTGTGGTTCGATATTGTCAAGATAGCTAAATTTGCAGTTTGGTGCTGACTGAGCTTCGATAGTGAAATAAAATGTAGAACCTTCACCCAAGGTACTTTCCACCCACATATTACCACCCATGATTTCACTCAAGCGCCTGCAAATAGCTAAACCCAATCCAGTACCTCCGTATTGACGAGTCATCGACGCATCAACTTGGGTAAACGGGTTGAATAATCGGCTGATTTTTTCTTGAGGAATACCAATCCCCGTATCTTTAACGGCAAATTGGATTTGATAATTCATTGTCGAAAATGTGCTGGTTAATTGTTTCGCAGTTACAGAAACAACCACCTCACCAGAATTGGTAAATTTAACCGCATTAGTAAGTAAATTAATTAGTATTTGCCTTACTCGCGTTATATCTCCAACAATTGAAGTTGGAGTTAAGGAATCGATTGTGTACGCTAAATCTAACTGTTTGGCAGCAGCTTGAGCGCTTAATAAATCTAAAGATTCTTCTACACAATTACGTAAATTAAACGGGATAGTTTCCAAATCTAATTTACCCGATTCAATCTTAGAAAAGTCCAAAATATCATTAATAATAGCCAGTAAACTATCGCTACTGCTGCGGATGGTTTCTACAAAATCCAACTGTCGGGGAGTCAAATCCATATCCCCTAAAAGTTCGCTCATTCCAATCACCGCATTCATTGGAGTGCGGATTTCATGGCTCATCATCGCTAAAAACTCACTTTTAGCACGGTTTGCAGTTTCAGCACTAAGTTTTGCTTGTTCCAACTCACTATTTTTAATAGTAAGTTCTTGTTTTTGCTGAGTTTCTTGGTACAATAAACCAGCTTGAGCAACGGCAATACCTACTTGCGCGGCGACAGATTCTAATAGCTCAATTTCATTGCTACTCCACTGACGATAATATTTACACTGATGCAATCCGATAGTGCCATTCAATTCACCCTGATAAGAAGTGCGAATCGCCAACAAAGACTTAATTTGCATTTCTGCACAGATATCTATAGCATTTTCTAATAAGGGTTCTGTAAATACATTTGGTGTTGCGATCGCCTTATCTTGAGAAATCAATTTTTCTGCGTGAGGATTACCCTCAATTGGTATCTGAAAGTTTTTCATTGATGGTATCCCCGGTTCCAAATATTCCACTACAGTAGGAATTTTCTGCTGGCAACCACCTATATACTGATGAATTAAACAGCGATCGACTTTAAAAGCATTGGCAATTTGAATCGCAGTAGTTTCAAAAATTTGCTTTGCATCTAAACTTCGGCGAACTTCATTAGTAATTTGCTTGAGTAACAAAGCGCGATGGAATTGCTGATTTAAAGTAAGTTCAGCTTGCTGTCGTTCAATTTGGCTACCTACCCATTGAGCCATTAACTTAAATAGTTCTCTGTATGTATTATGAAATTTTTGCTGTCGCGGTTTTATACCAGAAAACGAAAGAATACTGTGAACTTTACCTGCAACTAATACACGTGCCCCCATGTAAGATTCCATACCGAATCGCTGATAGCCGGGATGATTGGACCAAGAAGAATTTTTACTATGTGCAATTATTAAAGGTTCCTCATTTTCGAGTACTTCACTACAAAAAGTTTCTTTAACATCCACACTGTATCCCGGATACAGGGAATCATCGGGACTTTCTACCACGGTAACTTTATAAAGTTCGTCTTCAACTCGCGCCAGAATGCCAAACTCCAAACCAAATGTTTGACATCCCATTGTTAACAAATATTGAATGCGTTGCTCAAAATCAAATTCACGAGCTACTGCAATTTCATAGAGAGTTCGTAGAAACGCTTCACTTTCTCTAAGTTCTACTTCAATTCGTTTATTTTCTTCTTGACTTTGAATATCTTCAATTGCCACAATTAAATAATTAGCAACTTCAGTAATTGTATTAATTTCATATTCGCTCCACTTTCGCGGTTGGGAATCATAAAAGCCAACCACACCAATTAATCCACTCGAATCTCGCAGCGGTATTTCTAATATAGCTTGATTTCCAACTTCTAAAATATTAGATGCTAAAGATAGCAAACATTTATCTTGAGCAACATTTTCAACAATAAATTTTTGACCATTTATTAAAGTAAAAAAATAATCAGGAGCCGTAGTTAAGTCTATGGAAAAACCTTCAATGTTTGGTTTTGCGGTTGTTTCGATAAAATGAGTAACCGTTAAAATAGCATTGTTATCTATATTGGAAAAACCAACTTTTAAATAGGGAAAATGTCTATTAAGTTCTTTGATAGTATTTTTTATTATCTGCTCAACCGACATTCCCAAAGGAACGCCAGTTAAAATGGTATTAAGTAGTTTTAAACGGTTTTGACTTAAAACCAGTACCTTCTCAGCTTGCTTGCGCTCAATTATCTGTTTATCTAATTCCTGTTTCGCTAACAGTATTTTTTTGCTGAAAAATAAAAGTATAAAAATTATTGCCGCGACTGCTAACAGTAAAACAGCAAGTAATGCAGAACTAAAATACTCATTAGAGACTGATGAGAACAAATCTCTTTTTAGTTTAAACGAATAGTTTTGAATTAGGAAAAAATTAAAATTGTAGAAGAATAAGTACACCGTTACGTATTAGATGAAATATAACATCCTAGATATAGCCTATACGGTAATTAAATGAGTTCAGAATTTATACTGACAAACCTCTAGAGTTCATATTTTAGATTTAAGTTCATCAGTGTAAATATTCAACAAACAATATTTAAGGTGTTTATTTTTTTACAATAAATGTCATGAAATAAATTTTTTAATATTTGCTTAAGGTTTTGAACAAGTAATATTTTTAGGGAACAGGGAACAGGGAACAGGGAGCAAGAAGAATGTAACTTACATCTTGCACCAGCGTCTCTATTCCCGGTTTCTTTTTAATTTCACAACGAGATAATAGTAACTAAGCTTTCATTGTAGGTTGGGTTGAACGAAGTGAAACCCAACATCCGCGTTGGGTTGCGCTTCGCTTAACCCAACCTACGAAGAGGTGTTTTAACCCCGCAAAATTAATGTGGTGAAGTACTAGTATGCTACTAAAATTATTTATAATAGTTATCATTTTCCTCTGTTCCCTATTCCCTTTTCCCCGTTCCCTTTTACAAGCTATTCCCACCACATAACATTTTAATTATTTACAGAGATATCCCGTTATAATTAAACGCATTATCCCAAACATAATCGATAACTTTCTTTGCATCATTAAGAGGAAGAATGTTGCAAAATCCTTGCTTGTCATATCTTAATAATGGAATTTCCGGCGTATTCTCTTCTGATACACCATTTTTAATTAGCTTACCAAAAATACTTGCTAAATTATCTAATGGCCCGTGAATATCAAAGTTGATTTTAGTACCTACCTTTCTCTGCATCCAATCTTCAATACGAGCGTCTAATTCTTCCGGAGTTAGTTGATTTTGACTTGTGAGCAAATGATAATATACAAGAATAATTTCTTTACATTCTTCTTCTTCTGCTAAATCGATAAACGTTTGGAATACGCTGTCATTATTACCTAAGTTTTTAAAGAAAAGGGTTTCGGTAACATCTTTTTGGAATTTAATTCTCTTACTTTTATAATTACTATATTGCTTAAAAGCGAATCCACCTAAAGCCATACCCAGAGATAACGTAGCGACTAAAACGGGCATGATATTTCTAGCTTGGTTTTCTTCAACCTGCAATTCTTCAACCAAAGGTTCTGCATTTAATGCAAATAAAATTGCTGCAATCAACAACAATATATTGGGCAGCGCTCTTAATATCAAAGGAATCGCAGCACCAATCGCGGGAACTCCAAACATTAATCTGTCTTTCCAAGTCATGCTAGTACTAACGTTAGGAAAGAGCAAGTCAATATCTAATTTAGGAATATTTTTATAAAAGTAAAGATACATCTTACCGGGAATAAATTTCAGTTCTTTTATCTTTTCCTTCTTTGCGCCAAAATAAGCTGCTTCTTTAAATTTAATTAATAAAACAATTCTTTCATAGATATCAATTCTCTTTTCTTTCTTCCAAAAAAAGAACTTTTTCTGTGTAACCGTTTTATAAGAATCGCCTCGATAGTAGCAGACAAACCGATCGAATTCATCAAAATCAACATCAGTTTTTAAATCGATTAAAGATGTTTCCCCCAATGATTGTTTTACAGCGTATTCAGGTAATTTAATATAATTGGCTCTTTCTAAAATATGCTCGAATCCATCAACTACAGTGGATTCCATTTCATCGTATTTTTCAAAACTCGGTGGAACTAAAGCTTCAACATCCGCATTCGGATTAAAAGGCACGTAATTATCTTTAATAACTTCTAGCGTTTTGTGGAAGCGAAAATGATAATATGATGATAAAATTTCGCAAAAATCTTTAAACTTTTGAGCCTCAGCATCATTTAACCGACCATCATCCAAACAAAGTTTGATAATATCGCTGCGACGGTAGGGAATAAATGCTTCTCGTTTTACAGATGCTTCTGTCATGAACTGAAGTGAATTTTAATTTAATCTTTAGGAGTTTACTTTATTAAAGGCAATATTTAAATAGCATCCTACAACTTTGGCATAAATTAGTAGTATCTAAAGTAAGAAATTAATTATTCTTGTTGGTAGAATTTTGAAAACTATAAAATTGGTAATATGCGATTGACCGTCTTAAGTTTCGCTTCACAGGGTTCGTAGTTGGGACTTTAGTCCTCCGGGGCGATAAATCGCTTACTACAAACCTCTTTACTCCGATTATATATAAGCAATCCACCAGGAAGGTACTGCCCCTCCTATATCTGTGTTATCAGCACAGCGCCTCACTTTTTGGCTTCTAGTGGTGGCGGAAGCTGAGAGAATCGAACTCTCGACGGGTATTAGCCGCAGCCGCTTTCAAGGCGGTGTCCTCGTCCATGCCGGACAGCTTCCATAACGGGTGTCAGACGGGACTTGAACCCGCTAATTACTTGTTCCACAAACAAGCGTCTCGACCACTTTGACTTCTGACACCATCAGTGGAGAAAAGGGGACTTGAACCCCTAACCTTCCGCGTGCAAGGCGGACGCTCTATCCAATTGAGCTATGACCCCATAAAGCTGGTGACAGGAATTGTTAGCGAAGCGTCTCCCGGAGGGAGATACCTGCAACCTACTGATTACAAATCAGTTGCTCTGCCGTTGAGCTACACCAGCGTTTAGTTGCAAAAACACAAATGTCTTTGCAATACCCCTTACATCTTGCACCAGTGCCAGAAACCCGGTTTCTTTGCGGTTTCATTACGAGATAATCGTGAAAGCACGATTAGAAACCGGGTTTCTCTGGGCTTGTTGCGAATGGTGGAAGATATCGGATACCCCTGACTGGATTTGAACCAGTAACTTCCAGATTTTAAGTCTGGCACCTCTTCCAATTGGGTTACAGGGGCAAGGTGGGTCGTCAGAGACTCGAACTCTGAACTTTCCGGTTAAAAGCCGGATGCTCTGCCAATTGAGCTAACGACCCATTAATCCGAGTGGTAAGGATCGAACTTACGACTCTCTGTTCCCAAAACAGATGCGCTACCACTGCGCTACACCCGGATAATACTGCTGGAGGGACTCGAACCCACAACGCCTGGTTTCTAAGACCAGCGCCTCTTCCAATTGGGCTACAGCAGCATAAGCTGGGAAGGAGGGGATCGAACCCCCAGATTTCGCATTCAAAGTGCGACGGCTTTGCCTATTTGCCTACTTCCCAATAACTGCCCTAGTAGGACTTGAACCTACAACCTCGCGGTTAACAGCCGCTTGCTCTGCCAATTGAGCTATAGGGCAATGAGTCCCCCAGGTCAGAATTGTTAGCGAAGCGTCTCCCGGAGGGAGATACTGACTAGCTCCTATTCTTCAGATAGGCGCTACTACCAATTGAGCTACCGGGGGATAAAGAAGGAAAGATGGATACTATCAAATCAACTGGTTTAATTAAGCATCTATCACCAGCTATTTCAACATCTTTCCCATGCAATGAGAACGGTAGGGATTGAACCTACAATCTTCAGATTCGTAATCTGAGATGTTATCCGATTACACCACGTTCTCAAAGCGGAGAGGACAGGAATTGAACCTGCAATGGACTTAAATCCATGACTGTTTAGCAAACAGCTTACCTTACCAATAGCGACCTCTCCATAGTGGGTCGGGTGAGAATTGAACTCACAACCCTCTTGGGGACTGTTTTACAGACAGCTGCCCGCACCAATAGGCGAGCCGACCCATTTTTATAGTGCCGACGACACCATAAGCACAGAGATTAGTGTCTATAAAAATTATGAGTTCGTAGTTGGCGATTTATCGCTCCGAGGACTAAAAGTCCTTACTACAAACATAAATTAACCCATCAAAACTAACTCGACAGACCATTAGTGGTTTGTCCCATAAATCTTGATGAGTTCGTAGTTGGCGATTTATCGCTCCGAGGACTAAAGTCCTTACTACAAACTTGTTCTTATAGGGTACCCAGAACAACAGTTTTGGAGACTGTGGTGTTGCCAATTACACTATCTCTGCATTGGAGTCCGGGGTGGGATTCTAACCCACGATTGTCGGTGTTGCAGACCGATGCCTTGAACACTTGGCTACCCAGACAACACGGGGATGACGGGACTCAAACCCGCGACTTCCTGTTCGACAGACAGGCACTCTTATCAACTGAGTTACACCCCCATATGTGGCAATTCAATTTTCATGGTTCAGATAGGTTTATATCAGCGGTTTGTAGTTGCTGTATTACCCTTGTAACCTAATACTACAT
>JBCCLY010000086.1:0-9747 GCA_039026655.1 Cyanobacteria bacterium P01_C01_bin.38
AATTAAATCATTCTAGTCGTTTACTAAATTTATTAGAGGTGTTTTCCCAAAGCATGGTTCCCTGAAATACTTACATCTTTTACATTTATAGTCGTTTCAAATAAAAAACGGGTAGTAGTGGCAGCCAAGCAAGCTTTCTTTCGCTTAGAGAACACAAAAATTAATTGGAATGACTTATAGTACAAAATTATAAATGTATTCGCAAATTACTCATTAGTATAAGTACTGATAATATCTAAAAAAATATTACTCGTATCAATACGCTATCGACAAGTGCTAGTTAGTAAATGATTCAAATTCAATTATAAATAATAATTAATTTTATACGTTAAATATATGATTCATAATAGTGTATTAATTTCATATAGTATATTTTTAAGATACGCTACAGCCGATTCCCTCATAACTATTTGAACTAAGTATACTTTTTTGTTTACCGATATTTATACATTCATTATCAATAGGTACTGCCGTCTATAAATTAAATGTCCAATACTAATTCCAAGTATAAAACGGTGTATTTCTATTTTTACTCAAGTATCTTTCATAGTTGTCTCTTAATAAGAAAACATATTCATAAATTACAGACGCGCCTTGTTCGGCTTTTCTGATAACGCAGCTTATCTACCTATAACGAAAAAATATATAGTTATAGATAATCAGGTGGAAAGCAATTTTTATAATAATACTTGTATAGGATTTCTAATTTAATTTTGTTAGCGGAGCGTGTCCAGAGGACATACAAAACTCAGTATACTCGAATGTTCCCTGTTTCCTGTTTCCTGTTCCCTGTTCCCTGTTCCCTTTTCTCTAAAAAGGATTCAGAAACAAAACCGAATTCCTATAGTGACCTGGATGTTGCTAAAGCTTCAGGTCAAAACGCTATAGTGCTTCTGCTCTTTGAATATAAAAAAAGCCAACAGAAGTAGATACCACTGTTAGCTTGAAGTCTTTATTTTTCGTATATCTATGACTAGTAAGTCAAAGGAAAATTAACGATTCAGATAGTACTTGAAATTAGTTGGACCTTTATAACCAGAGATTTTTGCTAATTCCTCAAGATTCTTGGCACCTTGATAGGTTTTACCGTTTATTATCCAAGTAGGATAACTTTGGATGCCAACTTTTTTGCACTCAGGTTTTTGCTCGTTAGGAGTGTCAGCAGGAGCGCAATCCGTATGGGGAACTTCTTTATAAGCTTCTTTACCAAACATTAGCTTTTGCTCGTGGCAATGAGGACACCACCATGCAATATATTCTTTGGCTCCAATCTCTTTGAGGTGACGCGCTAATGCTATTTCTGCTTCACCAGAAGTTGTGGTAACTTCCCAGCCAACTCCCGGTTGAGGAGGATTATCTCTAGTAGCAGTGAAAATAACTCGTCCATCTTCAGCAACTTGTGCTGCGTTAGGAGAATTAGTTGAAACAGGTTCATTTACACCAGCATAAACGCCTAATGTCCCGATCAAAGTTACCATTCCCACAATAATTGCGGTGAAGAAAATTTGACCGATATCTTCCCAGATACGACCAACAATAGTTAACACCAGCATAGTTAGAGAAAACAGAGCCGATGCAATACAGTAAAGACAAAGCGTCTGGATTTGGCTAAATAATACATACATTAAATAGCTGCTGAAAACCGTCATGGCAATTGAGCCGATCAGCAGAAAAGTCCATGTTAAGTTTTCTAGCTTTTGACGCTGCTCTTTATTTTCTCCACCTTTTAAGAGCAAGGGAGCAAGAGCAAACACCAGCATACTAAAATATGCCAAAAATCCGAACAAGGCTAATGGCTGTCCGAGAACAGTTGCCCAAGGGCTAGAAAGAACGCTATTACATCCAGCACCCGTACCAGCAGCAGCGGAAGAAGCAGTACAAGCGACTTGTTCTCCTGATAGCTTAACAATGGTCAGATAACCAGTGACTAAAGCACCACAGGAAGCGATTCCTGCAATCAGCAAACGTGAGAAACGATGAATCCAAGGGGTAGAACGACGACGAGTCATAAGCTAAAACATTATTAATCGGGATTAATATATCGGTTAAAGGGAATAATGTAAGTAAGTTGGCGTTGAAAATCGTAATTAGGACGAGGGAGTAGGCAGTAGGGAGTAGGCAGTAGGGGGAAGGCTTTGAGGCAAATTTACATTCTGTCATATAGCCCAGGTTTATTTCTGCCTACTTAGGAAGTATTATTCTAAATCTATATACAGCGAGTAATTGGGCATCGGATTGCTATAGCTTAATTTAGTTAAAACTAACATTAGTTGCAAGAATCCGAAATTACTTTTAGGTTAACTAGATTTAAAATAAATAACCTCAAACATCCAAACAATCATTCAAACAATAATTTTTTATTGATGTTATCGGATTTGTTGATAATCACTACAAATGCAAACCACCATTATTCCCAATTTCCGCATTTAAGAATGTAGCTTTAAAGAAGATACTGATTCGGTTTGACCCGATACGTTAAAATTTCGCCGAGCAGCCTCCACAAACTGACTAACACGGATTGGGTCTATAGTTTGGTCGCGGTTGCCGTGACGTTTCAAAGAACTGGAAACTATTACACCGTCAGCAGCTTGCATAAGTGTAGCAATATTATCCCAACTAGCTCCACTACCAATAAATACTGGAGTACGTGCTGCTGCTCTGGATGCTAATTCCAAATCTTCGGAATTAGGAGGATCTCCCGTAGCCCAACCCGACAAAATTACTGCATCGGCTAATCCACGCTCAATGGTGTCTTGAACGGCAGTCGTTAAATTAACCGAACCCAAAGGACGAGCGTGCTTCACCAATACATCCGCTAGAATTTTTACCTCAGTGCCCAATTCTCGACGATACCTTAATAATTGGTGCGCTTCTCCTTCTATTAATCCTTGATCTGTTGCCATTACCCCAGTCAACACATTAACGCGGATAAATTGCGCTCCAGTACAACTTGCAATGGCGATCGCACTGTGAGCGTCGTTCCGCAATACGTTTAAACCGATAGGTAAAGTAACCAGGTTTTGTATTTGCTGTACTACAACAGTCATAGCACTTACGACTGCTGGATCTACTCGATTCTTGGTAAACGGCGCATCAAAAAAATTCTCGATAATAATACCGTCAATTCCGCCACTAGCAAGGGCGACTGCTTCTTGTTCGGCACGGTCAATTACCGCTTTAAGACTACCTCCCCAACGCGGTGAAGTTGGTAGCGGTAACAGATGAACCACCCCAATAATCGGTCTTCGTGTTTTAAATAAATGATATAAATCCACGTCTTTTCTTTTTAGGACTCTGTGCGGTTTTCCGAACGGGCAACGCCTTTCCCGTGCGAATATAAGGCCTTAGCAACAATCGCTTTTCTACAATCGATATCTTAAATGTGTTGTGTTTAACAGGCACAACGCACTCGCGATACCGGATGTAAACCTTTAGAACGGACATAAACCATTTTTTGTGCGATCGTACTATATGCGCGGGTTAAGTAACCGAAAAACATACGAAGACTATTTTACCTGGATTACAGCTATCTCCTTATCGAAGACAAATATTTTTTTAACTACCTCTCTCAAGCTCTTTGCTACTTGTCGATAACAATCGAAGGAAAAGTGCTTATACAAAATTATGAAGATACCTCCTCCTTGAGATGTAATTTGGCAAAAAAGATTTCATAAGATATGTTAAGATAAAAGATGATACGAGAGGAGTCTGTCGCTCCGAGATGCAGCGGCTTGCGGCTTTACTTATAACAGTGTATGGCTGCAACGGATACAGGTAATCGCTCGCTTTCCGGGGTAATATTACCGCTGATAAAAGCGTAACTCAGCCTGGGATTACATCATAGGGTAGCGACTTCTCTACATAAACCGACCTTGATCGGCTGCTTCCTAACGAGTAAAACAGTATTCTACGAACTGCGGTAATGCGAATCTCATTCTTATAACAGTATGTAAAAGAACAATACAACAGGCTGAGCAATCGTGAAAAACTATTTAACATCTATATGTATTTAAAAATACATCAGATGCTTTAGCATAATTTCCTTAATTTCTGGTCTGGATAAAACCTTAACCTATAGTTGGTTGAGATCGGGTAAAAAGTAGGCTGAGCATCAACGAGTTTTGCTATAAATAAATGGCAAAATTCCGTTACTTCGTCAGCGATCGCTCAAAAGTTCAACTCGAAACAGCAAAATATCTTTTATAATATGGGTGATAAGCCAACAATTGCAATTTCTCACCTTGGCTGCGAGAAAAATAGAATTGATACAGAGCATATGCTCGGTCTGCTGGTAGAAGCAGGTTACGGCGTAGATAGCAATGAAGAGTTAGCCGATTACGTTATTGTCAATACTTGTAGTTTTATCGCAGCGGCGCGAGAAGAATCTGTTAAAACTTTAGTAGAATTAGCAGAGGCAGATAAGAAAATAGTAATTACTGGTTGCATGGCGCAACATTTCCAAGAGCAGTTATTGGAAGAGTTGCCTGAAGCAGTAGCAGTAGTAGGTACGGGCGATTACGACAAAATCGTAAATGTCATACAGCGAACCCAGCTTGGCGAGCGTGTCAAGCAAGTAAGTGCCGAACCTACCTTTATTGCCGATGAAACAACGCCTCGCTATCGGACTACTTCAGAAGGTGTAGCTTACTTAAGGGTTGCTGAAGGATGTGATTATCGTTGCGCGTTTTGTATAATTCCTCATCTGCGAGGAAACCAACGTTCGCGTACTATTGAATCAATTGTTGCTGAAGCAGAGCAGTTGGCATCTCAAGGAGTGCGGGAGATAATATTAATTTCCCAAATTACTACAAATTACGGTATAGATATTTACGGTAAACCGCAGCTAGCAGAATTACTTCGCGCTCTGGGTAAAGTGAATGTACCGTGGATTAGGATGCATTATGCTTATCCAACGGGGCTGACCCCAGATATAATTGCAGCTATAAAAGAAAACGATAATGTTTTACCTTATTTAGATTTGCCATTACAGCATTCCCACCCTGAAATTCTTCGCGCTATGAATCGTCCCTGGCAAGGACAGGTGAACGATACAGTTATTGAAAATATAAAGCAGGCATTGCCAAATGCCGTATTGCGAACAACCTTCATAGTGGGTTTTCCTGGCGAAACAGACGAGCATTTTGTGCATCTACATCAGTTTATTGAGCGTCATGAGTTCGATCATGTGGGTGTTTTCACTTTTTCACCGGAGGAAGGTACAAAGGCGTATAATCTACCGAATCAATTGCCGCAAGAAATAATGGATGAGCGGCGAGACATATTAATGCAAACTCAGCAACCAATTTCGTTGAAAAATAATCAACTTGAAGTTGGCAAAGTAGTCAATGTGTTAATCGAGCAAGAAAATCCCATTCGGAAAGAACTGATAGGTCGTTCTAGCAGATTTGCTCCAGAAGTTGACGGACAAATATATGTTCGTGGGGAAGCAAGTTTAGGAAGCATCGTGCAAGTCAAGATCGACGCTGCGGATGCATACGACTTATATGGTGAAGTCATAAAATCTTAACTTGCCTTTTTGCTATTAGTAATCAACTTTGCTTGATTAATAGCCAGAGAATTAACGTAAATAATCAATTATTGAAGATTAACCGTATTCACATAGGAGAATTGATGAGTCTTACTTTTGAAAATTTAGGAATTTCAGAACAGCGCCTTGCACAATTAGAGAAATTAGGTTTTACAACACCTACAAATATTCAAGAACAAGCGATTCCTCAGTTATTATCTGGTCGCGATGTAGTTGGTCAATCCCAGACTGGAACGGGTAAAACAGCAGCATTTTCTTTACCTATTTTAGAAAGAATTGATCCTAGTGAGAAAGTAGTACAGGCAGTAGTTTTAGCTCCAACTCGCGAGCTAGCAATTCAGGTACATAGTGCTGTTTCTGAATTTGTTGGTTCTCAAAGATTAAAGATATTAGCAATATATGGTGGGCAATCAATCGACCGCCAAATGATGCAGCTTAAGCGCGGCGTTCACGTTGTTGTAGGAACTCCCGGACGAGTAATTGACTTGTTAGATCGCGGCTGTTTAAAGCTCGACAATGTAAAGTGGTTTGTGTTAGATGAAGCTGATGAAATGTTGAGCATGGGCTTCATTGACGATGTAGAGAAAATTCTTTCTCGCGCACCAAAAGAACGCCAAACCGCTTTATTCTCGGCAACGATGCCCCCCTCAATTCGCCAATTGGTGAACAAGTTCTTAAACGATCCCGTAACAGTAACAGTCCAACAGCCCAAAGCAGCACCGAATAAGATTAATCAGGTAGCTTACTTGATACCGCGTCACTGGACAAAAGCAAGAGCTTTACAGCCTATTTTGGAAATGGAAGATCCAGAAACGGCGTTAATTTTCGTTCGTACCCGACGCACCGCAGCAGAACTAACAAATCAGTTGCAGTCGGCAGGGCATAGCGTCGATGAATATCATGGCGATTTGTCTCAACAAGCGCGGGAAAGATTATTAGGACGCTTCCGCAATCGTCAAGTTCGTTGGGTTGTAGCAACTGATATTGCTGCAAGAGGCTTAGATGTTGATGAACTGACTCATGTAATTAACTTTGATTTACCAGATAGTGTAGAAACCTTCGTTCATCGGATTGGGCGTACTGGTAGAGCAGGAAAAGAAGGAACTGCAATTTCCTTGGTACAGCCATTTGAGCGACGTAAACAGCAAGTTATCGAACGGCATAACAAGCAAAGCTGGCAAATGCTTTCGATACCAACCCGCGCTCAAATTGAAGCTAAACAGTTAGAAAAACTGCAAGTTCAGGTTAAAGAAGCTTTAAGTGGCGAACGTTTGGCTTCATTTTTACCGATAGTACGGGAACTAAGCGAAGAATATGATGCTCATGCAATTGCAGCAGCAGCATTACAAATAGCTTACGATCAAACCCGTCCAGATTGGTTAAAAGCAGACAGCATACCCGAAGAGGATGCAAGGAATTTTGCTTCACCAAAACCCAAACTTCGTGGTGGTTCATCACGTCGCTCAAATGGCGATAGAAATCGTCGTTGGGATAAAAATGGAAAACGCGGTAATCATGGTAATGGTGGTGCAATTCCAAAACCAAAACTAAAAACAAATCAGCGCGAAACATCCTCTAGTGCTGCTAAAGAATCAGCATCTTAAATTTAGATTTGGTTTATTGTAGAATAATCTCTACTGGTTATTTAAATAAATGTTTTACAAACAACAAGACTAGTAGAGAAATTAAAAAATATATCAGGTTCGTTTGACTACTGAAATTATTGATAAGGCTGTTAGAGACTGATAGCTAGCTAAAAAATTTTGAACGGTTATTAGTTGAACATCAACTGAAGATAAATGTAGAAATCAATCGAACTTGATATTTCAAAAAAATTAAGCCCAGCGTCTCAAATCGCAAAGCAACTGGTTTCAATGCAAGCTTCATACTTCTGGAAATTCGGAAGTAAGTTTAGAAGATCGCAATGGAGCCAGTTATTGTTTTTGGAAGTTAGGAGTTAGGAGTTAGGAGTTAGGAGTTAGGAGTTATGAGTTTGTTTTTTCTATTTAGAAAACAAAGGGTTCGTAGTGCGAGCATCTTGCTCGCTAGCATTCACGAGCGAGCAAGATGCTCGCACTACGAAAACTAATAGAATTACACCTTTAACCTTTGACCTCTAACCTCTAACCTTTAACCTAATAAATTATTACTTCAACCAGGGACGGCTAATTTGCTCTAATTGAGTAACTTCATCATCGCTCAACTTCCAATCTACAGCTCCAGCATTTTGTTTAACTTGTTCTGCTGTTTTTACTCCAGAGATTGGAATTACGTTACCTTGAGCAATTAACCAGTTCAGAGCAACTTGTGCGGGAGTACGATTGTATTTTTCGCCGATGGTGCGTAATAAAGATATTACTGGTTCAATTTTTTGTAAATTGTCTTTACTAAAGCGCGGATCTATGCTTCTTGCACCGGTAGGATTTATAGTTTTATCGGTTGTATATTTACCTGTAAGTAAACCTTGTGCTAAAGGACTGTAGGCTAAAATTGTCACGCCCAATTGTTTTGCCTTAGCAATAATTCCCTGGGTTTCGACTTGACGAGTTAATAAAGAATAGCGAACCTGATTAACTGCTAAAGGTATGCCACGACGAGCTAAAATTTCGTGAGCTTCTTGCATCTGCTCTTGCGAATAATTACTTACGCCAATTGTCTTAATTCTGCCTTTCTCGACCTCTGTTGCTAAAGCATTCATTAATGTTTCCTGGCTCATGAAAAAAGTAAATGGCCAGTGAACTTGATACAGTGCAATTTGCTCTACCTGAAGCCGTTTAAGACTATCTGTTAATGCTTCGCTGACAGATTCAGCCGAAAATCGCCACGGTAAGGGGCCAAACTTTGTTGCTATTTGGATCTCTTTATCCGTTTTTTTCATAAACTGTCCGAGCAATTCTTCTGAAAGCCCTAAACCGTAGACTTCCGCTGTATCAAAAAATGTAATCCCAGCTTCGACGGCAGCATTAAAAGCTTGTTCTACCTGTTCCGATCCGTAGTCATTACCATAATTCCAAAATAGTTTATCACCCCAAGCCCAAGTACCAAGACACAAAGGGGTCACTGATACAGCGTTTTGTCCTAATTTAATGCTTTCCACTATAAACTAAATATTTTTACAAAAATGTTACTTAAAGTGTATCGCTGTTGACGAGATTAAAAACTTTATCGATCGATCCTTAGTGGGATAATAGCAAAGTAGCCACCGATAATCATTTATTTTGATTAAGTTTATTTGTGGTTTCATCAGATGCATTTATATCTTGATATTTAAATCGTTATGGCAAGCAGTAATTCATTACCAGAATCTAATAATTCGGAACAAATAAAATCGCTTCCTAGAATCAAGCTCTTAACAATGTTCCGTTTGGGTTTATTTCAAATGGGGCTTGGGATTATGTCACTCCTGACATTGGGTGTACTCAACCGAGTCATGATTGATGAACTTAAGGTTTTACCCTTGATTGCAGCAGGCGCGATCGCCATGTACCAGTTTGTCAGCCCAGCGCGGATTTGGTTTGGGCAAATGTCCGATGCTAAACCGATTGGTGGCTATCATCGTTCTGGGTATATATGGATTGGTGCAGCTTTTTTTACTGCTATTGCTTTTGTGGCGCTACAAGTTGTATGGCAGTTAGGCTTAAGTTTGCAGGCTAGCGGATGGAGTTTTCAAACCTATGCTTGGACTGGATTACTAGCATTAATTTTTGCAATTTATGGTTTAGCACTAAGTGCAAGTTCTACTCCTTTTGCGGCTTTGTTAGTAGATGTAACCGATGAAGACAACCGTTCCAAATTGATTGGGGTTGTTTGGTCAATGTTGATGGTTGGTATTGTAATTGGAGCGATTGTTAGTTCTAGATTACTAGAAACACCAGAAGTTTGTGGCGCGGCTATTTTATCATATAATCCTTCTTTAAATGGCGAAGTCGCTAACATCGCACAACTGCAAGCTACAATTAACCCCGTATTTATAATGATGCCAGCCTTGGTTTTTGGGTTGTGTATTTTAGCAACTTTTGGGGTAGAAAAAAAATATTCGCGTTATTCTTTACGTTCTGTCGCTGTTGAAAGAGAAGATCAAATAACTTTAAATAAAGCATTAAAAGTTCTAACTGCCAACCGTCAAACAGGTTTATTTTTTGGATTTTTACTAGTATTAAGTATAAGTCTGTTTATGCAAGATTCGGTATTAGAACCAT
>JBCCLY010000087.1:0-9689 GCA_039026655.1 Cyanobacteria bacterium P01_C01_bin.38
GATGTACTCAACGCTTACGGTTCTCTATTACTCAAAATCGGGCAGTTTGACAGAGCAACTGAAATTTTTAATAAATGCAAGGCTCTTAATCCCAACGATTATGAAAGCGGATTGGCTCTATCAAGTTTGGCTCGAATGAAGGGAAATCATCCTGAAGCCAAAGCTCTTTTAAAGCCAGCAATGCAAGCTCATCCTGTGATTACAGAAAATGAATTATCAACGCAACAGCCTACGATATTAAGAATACGCGGTATAGAAGACGCTGCTTACAGTATTCTGAGGAGTTCCGATGGTACTTCTAAAAAACTATTGCGGGGAGGACACTTTTCTATCAGCGACTTGTTCGACGACGAAGAATATAATATGGTCTTGCTCAATGTTTTTGAGAATAATGTAGATACCTTAAACAAATTTCCCAAATTCGATTTGATGCTTAATACCATTGCCTGTCCCGATTCTAAACAAGCATCATTATTAGCAGCAGCGAGACTTGTAGATCGTTATCCTCATATCCCCATAGTCAATCATCCCCGTCAGGTGCTAGAAACCAGTCGGATTCGTAACAGTTTGCGTCTAAATACGATTTCGGGAGTGAAATTCCCTAAAACCGAGAAAGTTTACTGGTATGGAGATAATTTAAATGAGATTATCAAAACTATCTTCGGTTGGGGATTCGAGTTTCCTTTTATTGTGCGTAAAGTCGGTTCGCAAACAGGTCAAAGTGTCGCTCTATTAGACAACGAGCAAGCATTACGCGAACACTTTCACAATAGCCCTACCCATCAGGAATATTATATTATTCAGTTTCAAGACTGCCGAATTCGTCGCAACGTGTATCATAAAATGCGCGTCTTTTTTATCGACGGTACCCTGTATCCAGTGGCAAATGTTTTTAACGATACATGGGATATCCATTCAGGCGATCGCTACAGTGTAATGGATAAAAGCGAATGGATGCAGGCAGAAGAGCGAGCCTTTTTAGGCGACACCTGCGGCTATTTAGGATGTGAAAATTTTAACCGTCTGCATAGAATTTACGACATCATCAAACTGGATTTCTTCGGTATAGATTTAACAATCTTGCCCGACAAGACAATATTTATCTTTGAACTAAATGCAGCCATGAGACACAACTTCGACCATGCAGGAAACTTCCCATACACAAGACCTTATCTAGAAAAGATTTCAGATGCCTTTGCTCAAATGGTGAAGGATAGGCTCGTAGTTGCGCTTTAGCGCCAACAATGTGGCATTCCAAGGCAAAAACGTTGCAACTACAAACTTTTTACCCATCAAAACGAATGAAATGAAGCAATACTAGTAGTGGTCTGTCCCATAAAAAATGATGGGTTTGTAGTTGGCGATTTATCGCTCCGGAGGACTAAAAGTCCCAACTACAAACATGAAAATACCTATCAAGATTAATGGGACAAACCAGTAGTAGTCTGTCCCATTAGTTTTGAAGGGTATAACATTTATAATTGTAGGTTGGGTTGAACGGAGTAAAACCCAACACCCTGTCGCTTAACCCAACTTACGAAGCTGCCTTCATTAGTCGGAGGCAGAGCCTCCAGGCTATGCATTCCCAGTCAGGAGACTGGGAACGATAAGACGAGAAGAACGAGATGCTGCATATTTGGCGAAGACGGCGCAACTACGAACCCATATCAAAAATTCGTTTGCAAGCGAGCTTTCCGCATCAGAAAACTCAACACCGTTTCCTCCTTAGAAATAATAGTCAACCTACCTTCGGCTCCTGGAACTAACTCGCAGGTACGATTACCTATCCGTAAAACTCGCTTTTGGGGTTCAACTATAACCGTATAGCCCGGTTGGGTAATTTGAGCGGGTACTGTTTCCGTTCCGCTATCAGTTGAAGTATTTGTGGAAATCGTATCGGGGGAAATCGATTTCACTCTACCGGGTAAAGAGCCAAAAGTAGATACAGGGCACGCAGAAACCTGCATTTGGGTTGGGAGTCCTACCTTAACCATATTAATCCGATCCGATGGGATAACTGCTTTTATTTCTAAAGGTGTATCCCTAGGGATAATTTGAGCAATAGTATCACCCGAACGCATTACTTGACCGACGTTACGCAGTTTCAGTCCGTATAAAATGCCGGTTGTTGAAGCACGAATGGTGGTGTTGTCTAACTCTTTTTGTACCTGCTTTAGTTCTTTGACATCGCGATTCAACTGGTTTTGGGTTTCGAGTTTGTCCTGTATGAGTTGTTCGCGGGAGCGGTTAAATTCAGCTTCGGTAGCTGTTTTTCTGGATTGCTCTTGGGCAATTTTAGCTTGAGCGGCTACCACCTCGGCATTACTAGGATTTAACCCTGCTTCAAGTTTGCTCAGCCGAGCTTTAGCAGTTCGCACGGCAGCTTCTTTTTCGGCTAACTTTAATTTAGAAATTGCTCCGTTACCCACCAATAAGCGATAGCTTTTAAGTTCATTTTGAGCCAGATTAAACTGAGCCTTAGCTTCTTCCACCTCAGCGGTACTAATAATTTGTTTATCCCGAAAACCGCGCTTTACCTGCTCTAATTCAGCCTCGGAAGCAGCAATTACCCGCTCTACCTGGAGTAATTCAGCATTTTTTTGTTGTTCGAGTGCTTTTAACCTAGCTCTAATTTGCTTTAATTGTCCCTCAGCTTTGGTAACGCTGCTTTCGAGTTGCTCTGCTTGAGTACGCAAACGAGAATTATCTAAATAGGCGATCGCCTGTCCTTTTTTTACTGGCTGATAATTATTTACCGCAATCTTAATTACCGTTCCTTCCGCGCCAGCCTGTACCAGTCGTGCTTCTCCAGTCGGACGAATTGTAGCTGTAGTTTTAACCGTTGTGCTGTAGGTAACAACCGTTGTTGCCGCTGCCGCTAAACCTAGTATTCCCACAATAAACCAGCTGCCAAAAGTTATCCAACGGCTCAAAGAAGGCAAAAATTCCTTAGTTTCAATAGGAGATAGAGCTTCGGGTTTTACCGAGAGACTAAGACTATTGCGTTGTCGCGGACGAGTCGTTAAGCTTTTTTGAGGAGCAGATATATCGGCAACCTGCTCATCCGTACTAGAATCAGAGTATTGTGGCATACGCAAGGTTTTTCATCAAAATTTCTCAATTTAATTTGACAGGTTGGATAAAGATTCTTAGTAAGGACTTTAGTCTCCTCATAGCGATAAATCGCCAACTACAAACCTATTATTTTTATGAGACAGACTATTAGTTTTAACGGGTTGTAGAGACGTAAAATTTTACGTCTCCCAAAATTTGCGGGAAAACGAACTCCTTACTACAAACCTTAGAAAATCATAAATAATTTTATATACATTTAAATCTAATTTGGATTGATAATTACTCCTGACTACTATCAGTTAAAGAAAATCTAGAATCCTCATCTGAATCGGTTAACAATACTCCTCGCAAAAAGTGAAGATGCTCTCCATCTTGAACGAGTAGAGATTGAGGAGAACCCTCAATATCAAGTTTGCCTTCTTCGAGTATGACCACCCAATCAGCAATTTGAATTACGCTAGGGCGATGGCTAATCAAAATTGTAGTCTGCCCCTGACGATGAGTTAACAACCGCTTGAGTACTTTTGCTTCACTTAAAGGATCTAAACCAGAAGTAGATTCATCTAAAATCAAAATGGGCGGCTGCATGATAATCGATCGCGCAATGGCAAGTCTTTGACGCTGCCCGCCAGAAAGATTAGAACCAAATTCTCCTAAAACGGTTTGATAGCTATCGGGTAGACGACTAATAAATGTGTCAGCCTCTGCAATCTGACAGGCTTCGACTATTTCTTCAAAGGTAGCACCGGGCACGCATAACCTAAAGTTTTCCAGAATCGAACGGCTCCAGAAATGGGCATCTTGAGGAATTAATACCACTTGTTGCCGCAGACATTCTGTAGATAAATCCCGCATATTATAGGAACCAATTCGCACATCACCAGACTGATAGGGATGCAGTCCGGCAATAATTTTGGCGAGGGAACTTTTACCGCAACCGGAAGTACCTACCAGAGCCGTCACTTTACCCCCTGGAATTGTCAGAGAAAAGTTTTGCAATAAATCGGTACGACCGGGATAGTAAAAATTGACACGATTGAATTTAATTTCGGCATTAGCTGGAATTTCTGCAAAAGGTTTGAGCCAGTCTTCTACAGTTTCTTCTTGAGCATCCAGCACTTCAGTGAAGCGCTGTACGGAAGCTTTAACTTTAGCAAATTTATCTGCAAACCTTACCAAAAAACCAATAAAGCCGACGAATTTAGCATTCATACCGTTAAAGGCAAGGAGTTGCCCGATACTAAGTTCCTGATTAATTACCAAGGAACTGCCAAACCATAACAAACAGATGCTACCGATGCCCGCAACTAAGCCGGAAAACTGACTATTTAAAATCCCCACCTGAGAAGTCTTAAACTCTTCAGAAGCAAGATTGCCAAACCGACTTTGCAACTCATTCCAAAGCTGGGGTTGAGCGGCGGTGGTTTTGACTGTCATTGCACCTTTAAAAGTCTCTACCAAAATTCCCTGATTTTCTGCATCTAATGTCAGCACTCGCCGTACTTTACGCTGCAAAATTGGTAAAAATATCATTGCGGCTCCAGTCATTGCTCCTGCCACCGCAACCGATAGCAAAGTCAGCTTTTGAGAGTAAAACAACATGAAGCCAAAGGATACCAGCGCAGTGAAAAACAAACTGGGTAAGCGCACGGCAACATCAGAAATCAAACCGTTGATGCGAGAAATATCTTCGAGACGACTAACTACCTCACCACTGCGACGAGATTCATAATACATTAAAGGTAACTGTAGCAGCTTGCGTCCAAATTCGAGTGTAAGTCCTAATTCCAATCTCTGAGCCAGATGAGCGATTAAGTTATATTCCACCAGACTAAGCACGCTCTTAATTACAATCAATACGATAACCGCCGTCACAACCGTGCTTAGCAAATTAGTATCGCGGCGAATTAACACATCATCGGTCAAAAACTGAATTAAAAACGGATCTACTAGGGATAATAAACCAATAAGTTGTGCATAAGTAAAAGCTTGCAATAAAGTACCGCGATATGGCCAAACTCGTTGCAGAAACCTAGCAAATCCATCGGTTTTATCGTTCGGCTGACGGTAAAACGCTTCGTCTGGCACCAGCAGTAACATTACCCCGTTACTCCAACCCTGACGCAGTTCCGAGGTACTAAGATAGCGAATACCCGTTGCCGGATCTGCAATTACATATTGACTCCGCCGTCTACCGTACAAAACTACCCAGTGTTTACCCTTCCAATGAACAATCGCTGGTAAAGGTATGCGATCGATATCAAATTTTTCTAAAATCTCAGCGGTGACTCTACCAGAGCGAGCATAGAAACCCAACCCTTCAGCACCGCGTCGCAATCCTAATAAAGAAGTACCTAATTGTCCCGTTCCTACAGCTTCCCGCACGTGGGAAAGCGAGAATCTTCGCCCATACTGTTTAGCAATCATAGCGATGCAGGCAGCACCGCAATCCTCCTCACTATGTTGACGAATAAAGGAATATTTCATAAATAGCGACAATGGACTTTCTTATATTAAGATTAAGAAACGCTTCCGAGATTGTTGCCGAACAGCCTCAGAAGCAGATAGTACAAATAATTTCAACAAAGTCTTAGATACTTTTAAGTTAGCCCAACCAAAGTATCTAAGCTTTTTTTAGTCTCCTTCATCATCGTCATAGCCGCCGTAGCCGTAATGCTTGGGGAAATACTTTTTGTACTTTTCGTAATACTTCTTACGACGACCACCATCATCATCGTCGTCATCATCACCATAGCCACGACCATAGCCGCCACCACCAGTAAGGTTAGACTCTTCGTCAGTAGATAGCTCGGCTAGAAATGCTTGAGCATCATCTATCAAGCGATTGTTTTTTTTGTTTTCAGACATTGTTTTATCTCCTAAAATCGTTAGTCAAATCGAAAAAGCTCGAAGAACAATCACCTTTATCTAACTAGTATTGATATTGAGCGACTGTACTGTAAATCAAACCGCTAAAGGTTGGATTTACTCGTTTATCTTCGGATTTTCTGAGATATTTTCAAGGAAATAAATGTAATATTTTATTCCCTCATTTATTAACATATCACGCTTTATAAGTTATAAAACCGCACTTTTTGAAAAAATAGATTATTTTTGTAAATTCAAGTATATAGCTAGTAAATCTATAATTCTTATACACTTTTCTATGAGTGTTAGAAATAGTACTAATTTTACTATACCCGAATAAAAATAATGCATGAAAATGAGTATAGATAAGTTGCTAATCGTTTAAACTAGCTACTAACTCTTGAATACATATTTTACGGATACAAGAATTTTAATTTATTACAATAAGTAAGTACTCAAAATATGTACCGATATAATTAGTGTACAAGTATACTTCCGCTACAATATAAGTCTAATCAAAATAAAGTTTTAATAGTCTAAATTAAAAAAATATCTAAGTATGTATAATCTTTAAAATTTGCAAACTATAGAAAATAAGTTCGCAATGTCAATACGTCTAAATATATAAATTATTAAGTGTAAAAGATAATAGGTAGAAGTAGATTGGCTTAGACACTGAAATAACTGATTTAAATACAAGCAGAGCAATTAATCGTGTCGTAATGCAACATCAATATATGATTGGAGGCAGAGCCTTTAAGCTATGCATTCCCAGTCAAGAGACTGGGAACGAGTCACGTCGAAATCTAACCCAATCTACCAACTACCAACTACCAACTACCAACTACCAATTACCTACTCGAAAATCAAATCTAATCTTTGCTGCGATTCTTCCAAAGCTTGTTTGGGACTACTTTTACCCAACAAAACCGCTTCCATTGCTCTACCGATACTTTCCGAAACTCTTGTATAACCAGCAAAAACTGGACGACTGCGCCCATATTGCGCTTGCTCTAAAAATATTTTTGCTGTGGGATTTTTTTCAACATAAGCCTGATATTTTTCGCTTCGTCGCGATTTTAAATTTGCAGGTAAATATCCCGTTCCTAAAGCCCATTCTGTCTGAAATTCTTCGCTTGCTACATATTCTGCAAACTCAAAAGCTGCTTTTTGTCTCTGTGGGGTAGTTTTGAATAAAAATAGATTTTCTCCACCAATACTAGTAGCTTGACGTTGATCTTTAGGAATCGGAAATACGCCAAAGTCACCATTTTTAATATCGTTATTAATATAGGTTAAAGTCCAAGGTCCTGTCACCTGCATTGCTACTTTCCCAGATACAAAAGCGTCTGTTTCAAAACCTCTTTCTGGTGCAGATAATATTGCAGAACCATCTTTAACTAAATCTTGCCACAATTGTAAAGCTGATATTGCCCCTTTATTATCAATTAAATCTACATTTGCGGCTTCTGAAGCTAATTCACCTCCACCACTCCACATAAAAGGCAGCCATATAAATACTGTAAATTCACCTTTACCCAAAGGTAAAAATACACCGTATCGATCGATTTTATTATCTCCATCTGTATCGCGAGTTAATTTTTGAGCAACTTCGCGAAACTCTTGCCAAGTGCGAGGTAATTCTTCTATTCCTGCTTCCTTGAATAAACTAGGACGATAAAATATTCCTACATTATTAGTTGCAAAAGGTACCGACCAAATTTTATCTTGGTATTTCATAGAGTCAAACAAAGCCGGATCGATTTGATCTTTTACCGGGGATTTATTCAACATTTCATCCAGCGGTACCAAAGCATCCAATTCGACTAATTGTCCTGCTATTGTAGGATTAAACCATAATAAATCTGGAGGTGCATTTCCCACTACTGCTGCCAAAATCTTGGGCATTTGCTGATCTGGTTGCCCTACATACAGCGACTCGACTTGAATTTTTGGATGATTTTGATTAAATTTATCTACTAACTTCTGCAAAACATCTCTATTTGATGGCGGATTTACTCCCTGCCATAAAGTCAAATAGGTTATATCATTTTTAGCATTCGAGGAAGTTTGGCATCCCGTAATCAAGAAAATGCAAACTATTAGTAGAGCCAGTATTTTTTTATAAGACATTCTTTTTCCGATCGTAATTTAACTTGTCAAGATTACATTAAGAACTGGGTTTCTTAATTGTCAAAAATTTAATGCACGGGAGCATCCCAAATGTGGAAATTTATCTTTTGTAGTGCGAGCATCTTGCTCGCTAGGTATGCATAGCGAGCAAGATGCATTTCCTTACGGAAACACTGCGTTAACGCACTACCAAATTGTATTTTTGCAAAATTGGGATGTTCCCTAATACACTGCATCAAAGCATGAATGCTTAGAATAAAATCAGTTTTAGAGAAAAATTCATATATACAGCCGATTTCATTTTCATGAGGTACAAAACATATCTTTGGGTAAGGGAACAGGGAACAGGGAATAGGGTTGGGGGGAACCAGGAGAATGAATGTACCTCATTTATATGCAAAGTGCTGTATTAGTTTATTAGTTGATTTTATAGGTTTAAATTATGGCAGGACATAGTAAATGGGCAAATATTAAGCGTCAAAAAGCGCGGGTTGACGCTAAAAGAGGTAAAACCTTTACTCAGCTATCGCGAGCAATTATTGTTGCAGCTAGAAATGGTGTAGCAGATCCTAATGGCAATTTTCAACTGCGTACCGCAATCGAAAAAGCCAAAGCAGCCGGTATTCCCAATGATAATATCGAGCGGGCGATCGCCAAAGGTGCTGGTACTTTTGATGATGATGAGGCAAAGTTAGAGGAGATACGCTATGAAGGATACGGAGTTGGTGGTGTGGCGATTTTGATTGAAGCTTTAACGGACAATCGCAACCGCACGGTAGCATATTTACGAGAAGCTTTTACTAAAAATGGCGGAAATCTGGGAGAAACAGGTTGCGTTAGCTGGATGTTTGCTCAAAAAGGTGTTTGCATCCTCAAAGATATCCCTAGCGAAGAAAAACTTCTCGAAGCATCTTTAGAAGGTGGTGCAGAATTCTACGAAATTACCGACGATGATATGGCTGAAGTCGTAGCGGAAGTTGCTGATTTAGAAAACCTCAATCAAACGCTTCAACAACAAGGTTTTGATGTTACAGATGTCGAATTGCGCTGGATTCCTAGCAATAATATAAACGTTACTGACTCAGAACAAGCAAGGTTGCTAATCAAATTAGTTGACACTCTTGAAGCAATAGACGACGTACAAAATGTTACGGCGAATTTCGATATGTCTGACGATTTAATTGCTACAAGCTTAAGTTAGTATCGAAATTGGGTGTATTTTTGTTACAGATATGACATCTGATTCAGAGTTTTGCTTGAATCAAGCTATTGATTTTAAACCTCTTAAAGTAGGGGTTAATGAATCAGTTGCATATGTAGTTAAGCTATTAAGTCAAACCAAAGCTAGCTGTGTTTTAGTAATTGAAAAGCAAAAATTAGTTGGAATTTATACAGAACGCGATGTAGTCAGTATGACGGCTATACGTAAAAAGAATGCTGGTTTAGGCATTGCTGATGTGATGTCAAAAAATATAATTTCCGTTACCGCATCTCAAATTACTGACATTTTTACAGTATTAAATTTGATGCGTAAGCACAGAATTCGCCATTTACCAATTCTAAACGAACTGCATCAACCCATCGGTATTGTAACTCCTAAAACAATTCGTAAA
>JBCCLY010000088.1:0-9620 GCA_039026655.1 Cyanobacteria bacterium P01_C01_bin.38
TAGCGCGTTATTTCTGATGATTCTATAGGTTAGTTCGTCGGGGGAAGCGAGAGAAACATTATAATTGCCCATTAAGTTACGCTTGGCTGTCTCTACCTCCGCAGGCGTTACACCTTTTTGATGTAATTCTTCTAGTAATTGACGCGTGCTGGCGATCGCCTTGGTGGTGTCTTCTGGGCTGGTTTGCATTTCAATCAAAAATGTTCCAGAATTTTTACCGGCAAGGAAGTTACTATAAATACCATATGTTAAACCCAAACGGTCGCGTATTTGAGAACCTAGTCTGCTTGATAAGGTATCGCCACCCAAAATATGATTTAAAACTTTTGCGGCATAAAATCTAGGATCTTGACGATTAATGGCTTTGTTACCCATAAAGGTGATTGCCTGGGCTTTTCCGGGAACTACTGGGTTAAACCGGACAATTGATTTGGGTAAATCTACGGGTGGATATTCGGCTTTGGGTGTTTCACCGGAAACTTGCCAATTTCCAAATTCTTTTTCTATGAGCTTCTTGACTCGATCTGGTTGAAAATTACCAACTAAAGCTAGTACTGTGGTATCGGGACGATAATGTTTTTTCTGAAAGTTAACTACATCTTTACGAGTAATACGCTGCAAACTTTCTTCTGAAGGAAAGCTATAAGCAGGATGTGTTTTTGGGAAAACCGCTTGTAAAAAAGTTTTTTGAGCAACTTCTTCTGGATCGTCTAAGTCTTGTTTGAGGGCTGTTAAAGCTTGTTGACGTGTTAGCTGCAATTGCTTGTTGGGGAAAGTCGGATTTTTAATTACATCTCCTAAAGTTTTGACTAACACTGATAAATCATCCGACAAGCTGTTGCCTTCAAAATATACGCCTTCACGGTAAGTGTTAATATCTAAACTTGCACCACAATCTTCTAAAGTTTTAGCAATATCTAGAATATTTTTATCTTTAGTTCCATTCATTAAATTATCTGCAACCAAAGATGCTAAACCTGCTTTGTCAATTGGATCGAATTCTCTGCCAGCTTTGATATAGCCACCTAAAGTTACTGTAGAAGTGCTTTTATCTGGTAGCAGCAGAATTTCTAAACCGTTAGGTAAAGTCAACTTTTCTGGTATTATCCGACTTGTTGAAGCGATAGTGGAATCTATTGGTGGTAGATACTTAATTACATCAGTATTTCTATGAGTGGTTTTAGAAAAATGCTGGCTGTTTTCTGTGGAAGTTTCTTTATTATCAGTTTTTTCTTTAGCTGTTTTATCGGTTGGTTTAAAAAAGCCTACTGTTTGCCTTTGCTGTTTTAAATATTTTTGAGCAACCTGCTGCACATCTTCAATGGTGACTTTTTGTATGGCAGCTAAATAACGGTCAGTATAATTATAATCGCCTGTAGTTGTTTCATCATTACCTAACTGCATTGCCAAAGAGGTAATATCACGATTGCTTAAAATTACTGAAGCTTCCAACTGAGCTTTTGCTCTACTCAATTCTTCTGCTGTAATTTCTGATAAGGCTAATTTACCAACTTCGCGATCGATTATCGATTTAATTTGAGATAAATCACCAGCAGAATTTGCCGTTACTAATAATTCGTACCAACCTCCATCCTGAAGGCTAATTACACTTGCCGAGACATCACTAGCTTTTCCTGAATTTACTAAAGCTTGATAAAGACGCGAATTTCTTCCTTCTGCCAAAATATAATCCATTACATCTAAAGCTGGTATATCTTGATGATTTGCTGAAGGTAAAGGATATACAGCTTGAAATAATGGTGCAGAGCCGGGTTGCTTTAATACAATCGGTTTGGAGATATTAGAAACGTCTTTTTTAAGATTATTCTCAAACGAATTAACAACTTTATCTTTTAATCTTGTATTTTTATTTGCTGGTATTTTTCCAAATATTTCTTTTACCGCTTCAAGAGTTTTGTTAGTTTCAATATCACCTACAATCACTAACACTGCATTATCAGGGCTGTAAAAATTCTTGTAATATTGCTTAACTTGTTCTAAAGTAAATTTTTCTACATCTTGCTCGGTTCCGCCAACGGGTAGCCCATAAGGATGATTGGGAAAAGCAGCCCGCATAACTGTGCGATTCAAACGATACTCCGGGCTATTTTCGTAACCCTTTAACTCAGAAATTACAACTCGCTTTTCACTATTTAGCTGCTTTGTATCAATAACAGCATTCTGCATTCTGTCTGCTTCTAAAGTCAGAAGCGCCTTTAACTTATTGCGTTCGGCAGTACCGTAATATACTGTTTGATCGTGACTGGTAAAAGCATTTGAATCGCTACCCAAAGCACTAAAAAGCTTACCAAACTGTACGGGACGACTTTTTGTACCTTTGAACATCATATGTTCCAACTGGTGAGCAATACCATTTACACCCAGTTTCTCATTGCGGGTTCCAACCTTATACCATACCTGTACGCTTACCACTGGTGCGGTATGTACTTCCTTTGTTATTACTGTTAAACCATTTTTAATGGTAGTTTTACGAACATTTTCTGCTACCGTCAGTATCGTATTTTCTTTTGTCACTAATTCTTTGCGATTGTTTATGCATTTTGAAGCAGCTAATACTTTACTGCTATCCGATTCTCCACCAAGAAATAGAACTAGGATCGGTACTAGCCCTAAAAGTAAAGGCGGAAAACGACAAATACGCAAAAACGAAAAATATACAGACATTTATTTGCTTGATTTATCTGTAACCTGAACTACAGATTTTTCTATGAATATAGTCTAATCTGCTGCTTTGATCTGTCGCCTCGGCAACACTACAGAGAGTGTTTATTCTACAGACAAAAGTAATTAATTACAACTATAGAAATCTGTTTCGATTTTTAAGTAATTTGTAAGGAATGGGGAACAGGGAACGGGGAATGGGGAATGGGGAATAAGAATTATACAGCGGATTTCATCTTAATTAGGTACAGAACATATCGTGATAAGGGAGTAGGGAGTAGGGAGTAGGGAGTAGGGAGTAGGGAGTAGGGAGTAGGGAGTAGGGAGTAGGGAGTAGGGAGTAGAAGAATGTACCTCATTTAACTGCAAAGTGCTGTATATATTTACTTGTTTGTTAAATTACGGATAAATTCTAACGGTAAATTATCTGTATCGGCGATGAAAGCAACTTCATAGATACAGTTGCCGATTTGCTGCTGAGTTGGTTCTAAAAGAACTTTCAATGGCTGTATTACTTCCGGTTGTTGGCGGGATGCTTCGGCAAAATTTTCTTTAATGTTGCCTAACCAACTGGGTAAATCGGTAGCAGCATCGGTGATGTCAAAGGATAAATGGTAGTATCCGACATAATGTTCATCAGCGAATGCATCTGCGGCTGGTTTCGGTTCGGGAATTTGAATCAATTCAATTCTTCCTCCCAATCCTTCCATCCAACAAGCCAAAGTATAGCCTGTTGTAAAGCGCTCGCATACCGTAAAACCCAATTGTTCGTAGAAGGCGATCGCTCTATGAATATCCGCAGTACGAATAGAAGCATGGTGCATATTTTGATAGTTCTAAATATTTGTAAATAAGTACCCGTGCAAAATTAATTAAATATTTCGTTTGGGTAGGGAGTAGGGAGTAGGGATTAGGGAGTAGAAAGGGGTTATATAGCTCACAAGTAATTATATAAATAAGTAGGTAGGCAGAAATAAACAGAACTATGTTACAGAATATAAATTGGCATCAAAGCCTTATTCCTACTTCCTACTCCCTACTCCCTACTCCCTATTCCTAATTACTTATTTATAGAATTTCTAATATGTGCATACTACTTTAGTGGTTGAAAAAGGTTAGGAGTAATGACATTAAAGACTCCTAACGCCCATTAATAATAATTACAACTATTCAAACAATCTAAAGTAAGGGTAACGTACCGGAACGCCGGGTTCTTTTTCTAAATCAAAATTGATTACCTCCCAGCAGGAATCGTTATTAGTCTCAGAACTAAAATCTACTGGTAAGCCGTACAATCGTGCAGAAGTTACTTCTGAATTTTGTCCACCCCGCCACGATGGCGAACTACGTTCGAGATAACCGCTCATTAATTCCTGATAGCGGCGAGCAATAATCACTTTAGTAGCGCGATAACCTTGGGTATATAACTTGTCAAGCGCTTCGTGAATTTCAAACCTAATTCCATCGGGATGAGTATGCTGGCGATACCATTCATCCTTCCACCTCCGCCAATGTCGTCCAGATTGGAGGTGAATCAACTCGCCTGTTTTCGGATTAGCCTCAAAAGCTCCGTGGCGAGGACATAAATAAGTATCGGTTAAAGTCAGTGCCGGAATAGTTTGACGACAATGGGGACACTGGATTTCTGAGCCAAATATAGGGTACTGTAAGCCTAGATTCATCATGAAGTGTATATAAACATCTTTATTTTGTACATTATTTATTTGTTCTATTTTACACTTTCAATTCAACCGTTCTAGGTAGACGAACGCGCAAAATTTCAATTGTTGGGATTAATAAATTGGTTTTACTTAAGAAGTATATTCATTAGTAGAACACGAGCGAGATAAATAAATCAGTTTTTTTTGGACATAAAAAGGGTGGTTGATATTTCAGTTTTGATATCGCAATGACCGTTGAAATATTGAAAAATCACCCCGTGATATTCTAGGCTTCATATTGTCGAAGCTAATTCTTCGTTCAAGATTTTTCATCTAAATATTCTATTAAATATTCTATCGTGTCTAGCACTTCCTACTGGTCTTCTCCCGATATTTCAGCAGCAGCTTTCGTTGCAGCGAATGCTGTGGTAATGGGTTCGGTTAGCGTTGCAACAGGAGCAAGCATTTGGTATGGCGCAGTCGTCAGAGGTGACGTAGAGCGCATTGAAATCGGTGAATGTACCAATATACAAGACGGAGCAATCCTTCACGGCGACCCCGGTAAACCTACTATTTTAGAAGACCACGTTACCATTGGACATCGAGCCGTAGTGCATTCTGCATACATTGAAAGCGGAAGTTTAATTGGTATTGGCGCAGTAATACTTGATGGAGTTCGTGTAGGCTCCGGAAGCATAATTGGTGCCGGTGCGGTAGTAACTAAAGACGTACCTCCTTCATCTTTAGTAATTGGAGTTCCCGGTAAAGTAATACGTCAAAATTCTCCCCAACAAATAGCAGAACTAATCGAACACGCCAAACGCTACGAAAAATTAGCTTTAGTTCATGCCGGGAAAGGCACGGATTTAGGGTTTGGTGAAGGGTGAGATGGGGGAAGAGGGGGAAGAGGGGGAGAATAAAAAGCTTATTACCAATTACCAATTACCCTTCGGGTTCAACAGTCGCTCATGGGGGAGACCCCCAAGAACGCGCTGTTTCACCAACTACCAACTACCAACTACCAACTACCAATCCCAACTCCTTACCAAATTTGTAAACATTCTTTACATCCAGGGGTAGAAAAATTTGCCAATTCAGCTAAAAATAAAAATGAGAGTAGTTGATAAAACTTAAAATTTTTCCTAAAAGAGGAGTTCTAGATATGGGTATTGATACTCGTGTGTTAATTGTTGTTGCACCTTTAGCTATCGCCGCTGGTTGGGCTTTGTTTAATATCGGCGCTGCTGCATTACGTCAGTTGCAAACTTTTTTAAATAGAGAAGCGTAAATTTTTCATAATTATCGCTAAAAAAAACCGACTGTTTCCCTTTGTGAGACAGTCGGTATTTCATTCGGGGATTGGGCATTGGGCATGGGGCATGGGGCATTGGTATTAAGAATAATTAATTCATAACCTCTACAACTAACAACTAACAACTAACAACTAACAACTAACTCCTAACCTTATTCAAATGGATATAGATTCTTTATTACAGCCTCGTAAACGCTTTGGCGTTCATTTGGGGTTGGAACGCATTGAGAAGCTTTTAGTTAATCTTGGTAATCCACATCATCAAGTTCCGATTATTCATGTTGCTGGTACGAATGGGAAGGGTTCTGTTTGCGCTTATTTGTCTTCGGTTTTGACGCAGGCTGGGTATAATACGGGACGTTATATTTCACCCCATTTGATTGATTGGGAAGAACGAATTTGCTTGAATGAACGGCAAATTTCTTCTGAGGAACTTAGTAATTTATTGGTTGAGGTACAACAAAGCATTAATCTTCAAGAAGAATCGCCGACTCAGTTTGAAGTTTTTACTGCGGCTGCTTGGCTGTATTTTGCTCGTCAAAAGGTTGATGTGGCTGTGGTGGAAGTTGGTTTAGGTGGACGTTTGGATGCTACTAATGTTTGTGCAAAACCATTGGTGACTATTGTTACTTCTATTAGTCGCGACCATATGCAGCAGTTGGGTTCTACTGTTAGGGCGATCGCCAAGGAAAAGGCGGGTATTCTCAAATCTGAATGTCCGGTAGTTATGGGACAATTACCGTTGGAAGCGGAACAGGTAGTACGGGAATATGCTTCTCAATTGCAGTGTCGAGTTATTAAACCCGAACCGGCGAAGGAAACTAATGATGGTTTGGCTTACGTACAAATAGGCAAAGAGAAAAGTAATTCCCTGAAATATTCTTTACCGCTTAAAGGAGAAATACAGTTAATTAATTCTGCTTTGGCTATAGCTGCTTTAGAAATTATGCAGCAGCAAGGTTGGCAAATATCTGAGAAAGCTATTGTTGAAGGTATAGCAAAAACTAAGTGGCCAGGAAGAATGCAGTGGAGTAGTTGGGGTGGCCGCAAATTGCTGCTCGATGGCGCTCATAATCCGGCAGCAGCAGCAGCATTACGAAATTATGTTGATACGCTGGTTGCTGTGAAAGATCCTCAACTTACAGTTACTTGGGTGATGGGAATGCTTTCGACAAAAGAGCATGACAAAGTTTTTCAGAGTTTATTACGAGCAAACGATCGATTGCATTTAGTACCCGTACCAGAACATAGTTCCGCTGATGAACGGGAATTAGCGCAGTTAGCAAAGAATATTTGTCCGGAATTAAGTATTTGCGAGACGCATTCTGACTTATCAACAGCGCTTTCAACGGCTTTTAGTTCGGATAATAATTTGGTTGTTTTGTGTGGTTCGCTTTATTTAATCGGGCATTTTTTGCAGGATAAAAGTTCGTAGTAAGCGATTTATCGCTCTTGAGGACTAAAGTCCTTACTACGAACTTATGCATTTTAAATCAAAAATTACTTGAAAATACTTAGATAATAAAAATATATTTTATTTAATTAGTAAAATTACTTATTCTGCTATCAGTTGATAACAATTTGTAAATTAGTTGCTTAATTATTTTTTATTTTATTCAGTTGCTAAATAATTGTTTAAGGCTAATCCTTAATAAAGACTCCGAGGAATTACTAACATATTTACAATATCTATTTTAAATCTTCATACTTTTAAAATTCAATAGTCAAACATACTGACTTGGTTATCGCTACAAACTTTGCTGTATATTTATTAATCCAGTGTTAGCACTGAGTGCATTTATGATACATAATTGTTTTAATTAATCGGTGTTATAACTAATTAACTGCATCATGAAATATTGTGATATGCCATATTTATCGCTGAAAAAAGCATAATGTTCTTTACGTCTTTTGCGAGAGTAAGGGTTGCTTGAGTTTAGATTAAACGTTCTCTAGATAAGCATTTTGTCCGACGAGCGAAAGATTTACTTTTACGGTAATAGTTGTGAAAAACAACATTAGTTATCAAATAAATAGATTTGAGTAACCATAAAAATAATCTTCAACAAAAATCGGAGCGACAAACGCTATGCAAGATTTTGAAAGCAATTAAAGCAAAACAGTAAAAGAACAACTATCGTCGATCGCTAGATATCAAGAGCAGTTTTTAGTCACATTTGGATTTTGATTTTTTAGTATTCTTACGAGCAAAACAGTGGTGAAAGGCTTAAGCAGTCTATTTGGTAAATCCAAAAGCGGGGTTGGCATCGAGCTTGCACCACAACGAGTGAATGTAGCTCAGTTACGCAAGCAGCGCCAAGGTTTGAAATTGGATGTTTTAACATCAGTGCCGGTTCCAGAAGGCGTTTTTGTTGACGGTGAAATCGCAGATCCGCCAACAATGGCGCAAATCATTCAGGAGGCGCTTTTAGAAAGCAAAATAAAAGCAAATCATGTTGCAACTGCGGTACCTGGAAGAGGCTCTATCGTGCGTCTTATTCCGGTACCGGCAGAATTAGACGATAAAGAATTACGGGATATGGTATTAAACCATGAAGCTGGTTTATATCTGCCTTATCCCCGTGAAGAAGCGGATGTGGATTATCAAAAGTTAGGGTACTTTGTTGATGAGGATGGCATCGAAAAGGTACAAGTACTTTTAGTTGCTACTCGTAAAGACATTACAGATACTTACATAAGTACTTTTGAACAGGCAGGATTGCAGGTTGATGTTTTAGAGATTAGTAGTTTTTCTTTAATTCGGACAATCCGCGATCAGTTACGTCAATTTGGCCCTCAAGAGGCTGCGGTGCTGGTAAATATTGAATACGACAGTACCGAAATTGCCATTGTTGTTAACGGAGTTCCCCAGTTTTCTCGTACAGTTCCCATTGGCACAGAGCAAATGCAAGCAGCCTTATCTAGAGCAATGAATTTACCTACATCTAGAGACATGGAATTATTAGAGGGAATGACTATTCCGGCTTCTCCGATGGAAAATGGAAAAACAGGTGTTACAGAAGTCAATCCTGGTATGGCTGCGATGTTAAGAGTGTTAGGAGAACTTACCGATGAACTGCGTCGTTCGATCGATTTCTATTTGAATCAGTCTGAAAATTTGGAAATAGCGCAGATATTGCTAGCAGGTTCCGGTGGTGGATTGATACAGCTAGACGAGTTTTTTACACAGCGTTTATCGTTACCTACTACTCAAATAGATCCCGTACAGGCTTTATCGCTGCAAGTAGATGATGAAGATTATCCCTTTGTGCAACGTCCTGGTTTGGGTACGGTACTTGGTTTAGGAATGAGGGCTTAAGCAAAATGTATAGCTTAGATATCAACTTTCTTAACGACCGTTCGGGTGGCCCCGGCAAGGGAAACCAAGCCCAAAGCAAGAAAAAGATGGCGATTCCTTCTGGGAGTATGACACCGATTTTTATCGGCGCTGCGGTAGCTATAATTCTTCCTGCTTTATTAGGAGCTGTATTGTTGTACGTACAGGGTCAAAATGACAGTATCGATGGGGAGATTGCCAAATTAGAAGGTGAAAAAGCCAAATTAGAAGCTAAATTGGGCAATATCAAGCAAAAAGAAGCACAAATTGCCGCAATAAAAACCGAAACCAAAGCTTTAGTTAGCGTTTTTGACCAAATTCGACCTTGGTCAGCAATGTTACAAGTTTTGCGCGATCGGATTCCTGCAAGAGTAAGAATTGAGAACATTAAGCAAACTCCACCTGAAAGTGGAGGACAGAATGGCTCAACGCCAAGTTCGGCTGGTGGTATAGAAATCAGCGGTTATGCTCGCTCTTTTAACGATGTCAATGATTTCTTACTTTCTTTACAAGAATCTCCCTTTTTCAAAACCTCAACTGGAAGAATAGTTACAGCCCAATTAGTTAATGGGCCATTACCTCGAAACATTCCAGATGGAGTAACAATAGAGCCTCCGCAAATAGTTAA
>JBCCLY010000089.1:0-9585 GCA_039026655.1 Cyanobacteria bacterium P01_C01_bin.38
AATCAGTGGTTGTAACTACTGCTGTTGTACCATTACGATATGCAGCCACGGCTCCATCACTGGCTGTAATTGGTGTCCAAGAAATTCTTTCTGATAAGTCTGGACTAATTACTGCAAGATATCCTTCGTAACCATCGTACTTATTTACAAGTTGTCCTTCGATAGTCTGTTCGTCTCGATTTGCAATCTTATATGCTGCACTTCCACCTAAAATTACAGTACCGTCTTCTGTAGCTGTAATTGAATCAACATCTATAGAATTACCTTTATCACCAAGACGACCTAATAAAGATTGCCCTTTAACTAAATCGCCACTTTGGAGGTCATAACGACCGTACCAAGTCACTTTAGCTGAACCTATGTTAGTCGGTTTATTATATTGATCTGTCTCTATCTTTCTATCAGAAGTAATTTTCTCTAATAAATCAAAAGGATCTCGATATAAAATAGAAGAGCCAGTACCGCCATCGACTTGATATGAAGAGTATAGCTGTCCGTCACGTCCGATAGCTACACGCTGTCCCCGCGTATCAGCTTTCAAGCTTTCTCTATAGATGAGTTGCTCGTCAAAGTCATAGTTTTTCCAGACATCTTTCCCTTGATATGACCATGCTTGAGTGAAAGCAACCTGTAAATTCCCTTCCTTTTGTTCGTACCCGGTAGCAATAACCATACCTCCATTTCGGTCAGTTACTGCTATATCTTCAAATTGACGTTTATCGCTACTTGTACTCCATTCTTTGAGTTGTTCTCCGTTACTATCAAATAGAATAGATTTGTCTGCACCTTTTATGCTGCGTACAATACCAACTTTTCCACTATCGGAAATCGCAATACGAGCAACATCATTAAAAGATTCACTCCATTTTACTTTTGTGGCATCAGCATTTAGTACAGCTATTCCACCTTGGTAAGCTACAGCGATGTCTCCATTTGTTGAAACTTCTAAATCTAATATTCTTCCTGGTAAACGTGTTGTAGCAACAGCTTCGTTAGTTTGAGCATTGTAACGGACAATAGTTCCGTCACCACCACCTAATAATTCAGTCTCTTCTCCTCCTAACTGAGCGTTTTTTAAAGAGCCTCCAACAATAACGAAATTACCATCTACGGAAATATCTACCGCATTGGTAAAATCATCATCTTTTCCACCTAAATAAGTAGCAGCCGAAACATCTAAATTATTTGTGGGAGACTTGGGTAGAGAATTTTTTGCTACCGACGAGAAGGAATTCTCACTTTGAAGATTACTTTTATCAAGCTTATTAATTGTAATAGCCATTTTAAAGTTATATTTAATCAATTTTTATCGGTAGATAACTCTAAATAACTAACTTTCTATATCTAACTTTTTATATTTTATCACATGGATATTTACGAGTAGCTTACATAAAAAAATGTATTGAGCAATGCTTAGTAAAGTTTAATTATTTGTCACATTTTCTCTAAAGATGCTGTTGTTTTATTGTCATTTGCAAATATTATTGATAGTTTATTTGCAATTTTATATTGATAAATTAAAATATTAATTAATATTATAATTTTATGATTATTTTGTAAGTTTTTTATCTATTATGCGTAGTATTCATGAGTTTGCAAAAAGTTCGTAGTAAGAACTTTAGTCCCGTATGAGCGATAAATCGCCAACTACGAACCCCTCACATTTTAATAGGTTCGTAGTAAGGACTTTAGTCCCGTATGAGCGATAAATCGGCAACTACAAACCCCTTGCATTTTAATGGGTTCGTAGTAAGGACTTTAGTCCCGTATGAGCGATAAATCGCCAACTACAAACCCCTTGCATTTTAATAGGTTCGTAGTAAGGAATTTAATCCTAAAAGCGATAAATCGCCTACTACGAACCTAAAAATATTTAACTATGTCAGTTAAGTATTTAAATCAATTAACCAACAAGCTCAATATTCTGAAATTGTCCAACTGCTGTTGAATTTGCTGTATCGTCATCGTTAGCGATAGTTAAGAAGTCAAATTCACCAGTAAAGAAATCTCCTACAGCAATAGAATATTGCGTAAATCCGTTGTCGGAACCAACGATATAATCATCTAAGTCTTCGTTACCCCAGCTTTGGCTACCGTCAACTTGGAAAAATCTATCTGTGTCCTTACCACCAATTACATTATCATTGTCGAAGCCAATACCCTGTACTTCTGCTTCGCCGTTACCTGCAAATTCAAATTTGAGTACGGTATCTTCAGTGATTTCATATCCGGTAATATCAAAGCGTTTCCAACCGTTTCCTTCTAACCGCAATATATCATTGCTAACGGTTGAAGTTATGCTTGTGTTTTGATTGTTACCACCGTAGGATAGAACACTTTCACTATTAATCGGAATTTCAAGAGAATCAGGAGTCTCTTTAGGTGGCTCAACAGTCGCCGGAGTACCTTCAAATATGCTGATGTTGCTGAATGTACTTTCAGCGTCAGGTGTGCCTTTGTCATCGTCGTTTGCAATTGTCAGGTAATCATAATCTCCAGTAAAGAATTTACCAACTGGGATTTCATAAATATCTTTTTCACCCGATTTACCAACAATGAACTCACTCAGATTTTTATTACCCCAGCTTTGACTGCCATCAACTTGGAAGAAACGTTTAGCATCATCGCGAGTAGCAACATTATCATTATCGAAGCCAATACCTTGAATTTCACCTTTACCGTTACTTGCAAACTCAAAACGTAGAACAGTTTTCTCGATAATGGTTGAGTTAATTGCTAGTTTTTGCCAGCGGTTCCCGTTCAAGTTAAGTTCGTTGTTAGAGGATAATTCAACAGTTCCATTCTTAGGATTGTCTTGACTTGGATCGTAGGATTCAAGCTTACTAACAGCAAGTATGTCTTTTCCTTCAATGGGAGTTTCGTTTCCTCCTGTCTCACCAGGAGGCTCATCGGTTGGAGGAGGATTGTCTCCTGGTGTGGTTGGTGTTGTTCCGGGAGCTACATCATTCCCACCAATTACTAACAGATAACCGTCATCTTTACCACCAGCACTATTTTGTATGGCATTGTGAGTAATTTGACTTTTTTCAAAATCAGTGGTTGTAACTACTGCTGTTGTACCATTACGAACCGCGGCTACGGCTCCCTCACTACTAGTAATAGGTGTCCATGCAAGTCTTTGAGTTAAGTCTGGACTGATAATTGCAATATATCCTTCAAAGCCAGTATATTCACTTACAGGTTCTCCTTCGATAGTCTGTTCGCTTCGATTTGCAATTTTATAAGCCGAACTTCCACCTAATATTACAGTACCGTCTTCTGTGGCTGTAATTGAACTTACATCGACAGAGTTACCTTTACCACTATTAAATCGACTCAATAATGATTGACCTTTGACTAAATCGCCAGTATTAAGGTCATAGCGACCGTACCAGGTCATCTTAACCGAACCCACATTAGTAGGTCTAGTATATTGGTCTGTCTCTATCTTTCTATCAGCAGTAACTTTCTCTGATAAATCAAAAGGATCTCGATAGAAAATAGAGAAGCCAGTACCACCATTAACGAAGTATGAAGAATATAGCTGTCCATCGCGCCCGATAGCTACGCGCTGTCCCCGCGTATCAGCCATCAAGTTTTCTTTGTAGATGTCTTTATCATCAAAGTCATAATTTTTCCAGAGACTTTCTCCTTCATAAGACAATGCTTCAGTAAAGGCAACCTGCAAAATCCCTGTTTTTTGCTCAAACCCCGTCGTAATAAACATACCGCCATTTTGGTCGGTAACAGCTACATCATTGAATTGCCGTCTGCTGCTATTTGTACTCCACTTTTGAAGTAATTCTCCGTTGCTGTCATACAGATAAGCTCTATCATCACCATTGCGATCGCGCACAACTCCAACTTTTCCACTATCGGAAATAGCGATACGAGCAACGTCAGTAATAGATTTACTCCATTTAACTTCTGTGGCATCAGCATTTAGAACGGCGATTCCACCTTCGTAAGCGACAGCGATGTCCCCATTTTTCGAGATTTCTAAATCAAGTACTTTTCCTGGTAAACGAGTTGTTGCAACAGCTTCGTTAGTTTTGGCATTGTAGCGGACGATAGTTCCGTCTCCACCACCAAGGAGTTCAGTCTTTTCTCCTCCCAACTTGGCATCTTTTAAAGAACCTCCTACGATGACGAAATTTCCATCAAGGGAAATATCCACCGCATTCGTAGAATCATCTTCTTTACCGCCTAAATAAGTAGCAGCAGAAACATCTAGATTATTCGTAGGAGATGATGGTAGATCGTTTTGTGATACCGAAGAGAAGGATTTCTGGTTTTCAAGAGTACTATCATCGAGCTTGTTGATTTTAGTAGCCATTTTTTACTCAGATTTAATGAACTTCCATCGGTAGATAACTCTGAGTAACTAACTCCCTCTTGTTTATTTTTTAATACTTCATAGCTGGGGAATATACGACTACCGTACATTGATGTAAAACCAATATGGCAGCCCTTAGTACAGTTTAAAAAATTGTCACATCAGTACAAAAATCAGTATTTTATTCTTGCTTTTTCAAAATATTTTTGATAACTTATTATACTTTTTTCAATCAAACATCAGTGAATTTAATAGTATATTTTTTAAGATTTTAATAGTACTTGAGGATACGAATAAATATTTTATTTTGATGATAAAACTATATTATTTTGTAAAAAATTTATCTTAGTTAGGTAATATTAATTACTTAAAAATAGTGTGCAGTTATTTGCTTGCCGTAGAATCTTTTAACTTATAAGACTATGTGAAGAAGTAAGTTGATATCAAGTTCCCAGAATGTTCTCAGGAATGTAAAATCAAGTTGTTAAAATACAAAAGTTCGTAGTAAGGACTTTAGTCCCATGCAGCGATAAATCGCCTACTACGAACGAATCTGGACGCAAAATTTGTTAAGTTATCTTCTACCAAACAACCGATCCAAGAAAGAAACTTTAACTGCACGGTTGTCTATTGGTCCCCCATAAGCATTGAATCTTTCAGCGTTATTAAGAGCGATAATATAATATTTTCCTTTGATTTGAGCTACAATTAGACCTCCAGAAGAACCCGCTGTGGTATCGCAATCGTGAGACAGGGAACCCGCTTCTTCTTTAAGAATGCTACACCCAACATGGACACCAGCAGTTAACCCTTCACCTGCTTTGAGAAAAGGAAAAGCTTTTAAAGTTTCAGAAGTCGGAAAGTCTCCGGAATAACCGATCATGCGAAACTTTTCTCGATGTTTGAGCATAGTTGATGTCGGCAAAGAAACCCATCCAAAATGACCGTACTTTTTACCGAGGGGTTTATCAATTTTGACAACAGCCCAATCATTTTTTGATGGATTTGCTTCCTTAAAGTTGGTACCAGCAATTATTTTTGTGACAACAGCGGTATCTTTATCATCTTTCGATCTACCGTTGATAACATTGGGTCGAAATTTAATTTCCTTACTGACTTTATAAGTGTAAGGATCGACAACACAATGGGCATTAGTTAAAACAATATCCTGGGTAATTAAACTTCCCGTACAGTGATAGCTTACCTTATCTTCCCCCTCACCCTTTACACCTTCAATTCTGCCAATCGCAGCCCAAGGGTAATCTCTACTTAACATTGGATAACGGTTATCTCCACCAAAAATTGCTCTCTCGTTAGAAGGTTTATCGGATTGATTGATATTAGCTGGTTTGAAAGGCTTACCGTCTCCAGTTAATTGGATTTTGCTGCCATCTTGAACATTGATAAATTCTGGAGTCGCAGCGGTTTGAGCCTCGGTTTCCGCTTCCGCTTGAATTGTTGTTAAAGAACCGAAAATTACGGCGATCGCCATTGAAGCGATTAAAAAAGCAAAAGGTTGTTTATTCATAACAGTGAACAGTTATCAGTTATCAGTGAACAGTGAACAGTGAACAGTTATTAGTCAAGCGCGTAGGTGTTGCGACAACGACATACAGTGAAAAATATTTAACTTCAAACTCTTAACTCATAACTCCTAACTCCTAACTCCTAACTTTTATTAGTTTCTTCTATCGAACGATTTTGGATAGAAGGATCTTGCAAAAGATTTCTTAATTTCTTGGCTACTGTTTCTATTTGTTCGCTTTTGGGTAATTCGTAACTATCGAGGGAATCGGGAGTTACTTTCCATAGATAGCTGCGTTTTTCACCCAAGGAATATTGTAAAAGTACGGTGTTTTTATCTAATTGCTGTTGAATTTTAGCTAAGTCGAGAGGCTCAGGATATTTAAGTTGTGCGTATTTAGGGCTGGTGGTTTTGATTTTGGTTTGAAGTTGATTAAGTTCGTTGATGTGGTTTTGAACTTCTTTTTTAAATCTTTGTGCGGCAGCTTTGGAAATTAAATCATCACTTTTATTCTTATCGCTGAGTATTTCAAGCCTTAATTTCTCTTTAGAATTAATCAGTTGCTGCAACCGCTTTTCTTGAGCTACAAGTTGGGGATTTACACCTTTGCGGATATCGGCATTTGCTTCGGTTAATAATTCTAAAAGTCCACGAGCGCGGGATTTTTCGCTTGCTGCGAGTGCTTGAGCGTTGTACCCTTTTGATGGATTTTGTTTGTGTAGCTGCATCAATATATCGATGTGGAGTTTGTAGATATCCTGTACTGTGGCGAAATAGGATGTACGTAACTCGTTGCTATCTACTTTAGTGCGGAGGTTTTCTATGATATTTACTGCGGCTTTGCTGTTGGTGAGTGCTTGTTGGAGATTGCCTTTATCTCTTTGTGTTTTGGCAATGTTGTGAAGGGTTATTGCTTCCTTACTTTTATGCTCTACATCCTTCAACAAAGTTAATGCTTGGTTGTAATAATCGACGGCTTTTTGCTGTTCTCCTAAATTGGAGTATACTACGCCAATATTATTAAGAATAGTAGCTTGCCATCGCTTATTTTTTAATTGTTGAAACAAAGTTAATACTCTGTGGAAAGAACTCAGCGCTTTCTGATTTTCGCCTAAATCATGATAAATTCTGGCAATACCTGTGATAGTTTCAGCTTCTAATTGTCGATCGGGAATTTGCTGCGACAAAGTTAGTGCTTGTTTGTAATAATCGAGGGCTTTTTGCTTTGCTCCTGAATTAGAGTAAACATCGCCAATAGCATTTAAGTTGTCATATTGAAGCTCTAAATTCTTAAGTTCCTGCCATAAAGTAATTGCTTGGTTGTAATAATCAAGAGCTTTGAGCTTTTCACCCGAATTATCATACAGTGAGGCAATAGCTGAGAAAGTGAGAGCTTTTCCAAGCTTATAATCAACTTGTTGAAATAAGGTAAGCGCTTCTTCATATTTTTTAATTGCTTGTTGCCGAGATTCTACCGTACCTTGTTTTGAAAGCTGCATTCCTTCTGCGAAGATTTGCTTTGCTCTTTGGCGAATCTCTTCTTTATTATCAATGGCTCCTTGTTGCGCTATCTCTACTCCCGCGCTTTTCGGCACAGCGCTTACCGACTCCCCAACCAAGACAATACCGAGTAATGCACTCAAACCAAAACGCGCTAAATTGCCAATGACAAACTGCCAATAATTATTTCTAAGTTCTTTCATATTTTTATACAGATAAGTTAACATACCTGAAATCTATTAAAGTTAGACCAGCATGAAAATTTAATCAAATATAATTTAAGCAGCCTTGAATATCGCTGTATACATATATCTTTTTTTATAGACGATTTTACGCAAACGCGATTATTATTTTATATGTTTTTAAAATATTATGATTACCGAAAGCGGTATTGACTTTTATGTACAAAGATGAATATAGAGGCTAAATTGCTCTTTTTCAGAAGATTAATGGAAAAAACCGCAGAGACGCAAAGAGCGCGGAGGAAAAAAATAAAGAGAGAGAAGAGGAAACGCCGAGACAATCACCAATCCCCAATGCCCCATGCCCAATCCCCGATCCTAATTTTTTCGCCACAATATAAAGATGTATTGAAAACTGCAAATAATCATGACATCAAGTTACAATCTGCCACCAGCGGTTGAAATGCCTAAATTTATCAGACGGATGAAGTTTATTTTTCAGCCTTTTGAATACCTTGAGCAAAATGCTCGACTTTACGGGGATACTTTTAGTCTTCCCCAAAAAGATGGTACTAGCACGGTTTACTTTGGTCAACCCGAAGCGTTGCAACAGATTTTTACTGCCGATACTAAATCTCTTGAAACTGGTAGGGGAAGCCGGATTATCAAGTTTTTGGTTGGTGATAATTCTTTGTTGCTACTACAGGGCGATCGCCATTCGCGTCAGCGTAAGTTATTAACTCCTCCTTTTCATGGCGATCGGATGCGGGCTTATGGTATGACTATGCGTGAAATCGCGCAGCAAGTGAGTGATGAATGGCAGACTGGGAAGCCTTTCAATATCCGCGAGTCGATGCAAGAAATTACCTTAAGCGTAATTTTACGAGCGGTTTTTGGTTTGGATGAAGGAAACCACTTGGAGAAAATTCGTCTCAAAATTTCTTCGCTATTGGATTATTTGAGTTCTCCTTTGTTGTCTGCTGGGATGTTTTTCCCGGTTTTACAACAGGATTTGGGTAAATGGAGTCCTTGGGGTAAGGTTTTACACTTACGCCAGCAAATTGATGATTTAGTTTACGATCTAATTGAGCAACGTCGCGCCGAATCTAACCAAAATCGGGAAGATATTTTAAGTTTAATGATGTCTGCACGCTATGAAGATGGTAAGGAAATGTCAAACGTAGAGTTACGCGATGAGTTAATGACGCTGCTATTTGCCGGACATGAAACCACTGCTTCTGCTTTAACTTGGGCTTTTTATTGGGTTGATTACTTACCGGAAGTACGCGAAAAATTACTCAAGGAATTAAATGATTTAGGGGAAAATCCAGAACCCAATGCAGTTGCTAAGCTGCCTTATTTGACAGCAGTTTGTCAAGAAACTTTACGTATTTATCCTATTGTTCCGAATGCTACTCCTAGAATTGCATCATCTCCGATTGAAATTGGTGGCTATAAATTAACAAAAGGAACTTGGATAATTCCTAGTATTTATTTAGCACATTACCGCGAGGAAGTTTACCCGCAACCCTATCTGTTTAAACCTGAAAGATTTTTAGAAAGACAATTTTCACCATATGAATTTTTCCCCTTCGGTGGAGGAAATCGTCGCTGTATCGGATTAGCGTTTGCAATGCATGAAATGAAGCTGATATTAGCAACAATTTTATCGCGATATGAAGTTGCGAGAATTGATAAACGTGCTGTTAAACCCGTGCGTCGCGGCTTAACTTTAGCTACACCTGCGGGTATGAAGATGGTTGCAACTGCTGTTAAGAAAGTTGCAAATACACCTGTAACCGTATAATTGTAGGGGAGGCAAAAAGCGGTGTGGATGCTCCTCCCGCTTTATTGCCGTTGTATTACGGCTTGCAATAATTTTGTAATGGTAACAAATTTGATATTGCCGTAACGCACCATCCGATAATGATTAAATTGATTGCAATATTAAAAGAATACAAAGTAATGGTGCGTTACGCTTTGCGATAACGCACCCTACAAAAATATAAAATCCTAAAGAAACGCATCCGTTGCCAAAAATC
>JBCCLY010000090.1:0-9561 GCA_039026655.1 Cyanobacteria bacterium P01_C01_bin.38
AATCAAAGTACTTCTAAACAAGGATTTATTTATTGTTAGTAGTGCGAGTATCTTGCTCGCTATGTATATCTAGCGAGCAAGATGCATTTCCTTACGGAAACACTGCGTTAACGCACTACAAAAAATAAATTTTCACCTGAAAGGATGCTCCCCTTAGCAATATGTATTATGTATGTCCTTACGAACACACTTTTAACGTACTACTAATTAAATTGGATTTTTTTATTTAGAACCTAAGCAACTAACAACTATCTACTAGCAACTATCTACTAACAACTATCTATTAACTAAGCCAAATGCATTTTTAAAACACTTCTGGGAGCTTTTCGTATTCTGGCTTTTATTGTTTCTTGTCCCAAACGCTGACAAGCCTCGAAGCGATGGCAACCGGAAAAACCGTAATATTTACCATCTACTTCTAATAAATCTATTGGCTCTTGCTGCCCAATTTCGGCAATGGATTTCATTAAAGCTTTTACTTTCTCTACGTCGTTTTGACGGGGAAGTGGTCGTATTATTTGATTTAGCGGGATTTCTTCTATTTTCATTATGGCGATCGCCGCCTCCATATTCAACTTCGTTTTATCTTCTTACTTAATCATACTCATTATGACTTCAAGTTGCAACTTGATAATTTGTTTAAAATTTGCTGATGCTATCATTAGGCATTTTATACACTAATAGTATTGAGCAGCGAGACGCTTTTTTAAGCAATTCCTTGTAGCGCAGGCGGGCACCTTTAGTTTTGAATTTCTATGAAAATTTCCTTAGAGCGTTTATCTTGTACGATACTGACAACTTCATGTTTATTAGGGCTTACAGGGGCATCGGTTCCTGCCACGAAGGTTTCTGATGTTGAGCTTAAAATTGGGATTGTGCAGCGATTTGCCTCAGATCCTGATGATGAGTTGATCCTTGAACCCACCGAAGGCGATAAACTAAGGTTAACTTTTAATTCGGATAAAAGGCCGCAAACCTTGGTGACTACCGAGCCAGTCAAAATACAGACGGCGATGCAGCCTTTAACGCAGCCAGTGCTTGACGAGCGGCTGGTTTTAGGAACCTTTCGTACCTTCGAGACTGCCGAAGACAGCGCTAAAATGTGGCGTAAGAAAGGAATAGAAGTAGAAATTGCTCAACCCGAACGCTGGCAGGTGTGGGCGAAAAGAGAGGTTTATGATACACCTTTATTGCGACGCTTGTTATTGCAAAGCGTCAAAGCCTCCGGTAAAAAAACAGCATATGTTGATAGTAAGATTTTACGACGAGTACCCCAAGCAAGCTGGGTGATAAACGGGTATCGCTACAATCGAAACTATTTAAAAATTAGTAGCGGTAAAAATTTAATTAAGGTAAATAATAAAAGCGGGGAATCTAACTCCAAACGTCTTTATGCTGGAAAGCTGCAATTACAGCCCAATGCTTACGGTACGTATTCTTTGGTCAATAATGTACCATTAGAAACTTATTTGCGCGGAGTAGTGCCTTATGAAATTGGTGGGAACGCTCCCAAGGCAGCGATGGAAGCGCAGACGATTATTGCTCGTACATACGCTTTGAGGAATCTACGTAGATTTGAGGTGGATAATTATCAACTATGTGCCGATACTCACTGTCAGGTTTATTACGGACTCAAAGGGGCAACCGAGAAAACAGATCGGGCGATCGCCGCAACTAGGGGTATGGTACTTACCTATAAAAACGTGCTGGTAGACGCGCTGTATTCTTCAACAACAGGTGGTGTAACTGCTTCTTTCACCAGCGTTTGGAATGGGGAAAATCGTCCTTATTTAAAGCCAGTGGTAGATACGCCGAAGGAATTTTGGAATTTATCTCAACAAAGCTTAGCCGATGAAAAGAATTTTCGTTTATTCATGAGTTTGAATAAAGGATTTAACGAAAGCGAGCAAAAATGGTTCCGCTGGCGTAGAGAAAGCAGTATAGAGAATATCACCAAGGGATTGCAGAAATTTTTAAAAGTTAAAAACAGTCCCTTTGCGAAATTCAAAACTGTTAAAAATATTGAAGTTGTCGAACGCTCTAAAGGAGGCAGAATCCTTAAACTAGCCGTTGACACAGATATCGGCACCTTCCATTTATATAAAGACGAAGTTCGTAGCGCCTTCTTCGCACCTAGAAGCACCTTATTTTACCTAAAAGCACTCAACAAAGGAAAACCCGGACTTTGGGGATACGAATTCGTTGGTGGTGGATTAGGGCATGGAGTAGGTTTGAGTCAAATTGGCGCGATGAATCTAGCTAATTTAGGCTGGAAAAATGGAGAAATCCTTAAATTTTACTATCCCGGCACTCAGATTCAGATGCTCAGCGACGCGGTGAAGATTAGTAAGAAATAGGATTGGGTAATGGGTAGTTGGTAGTTGGTAGTTGGGGATTGGTAAGAGTTAGGAGTTAGGAGTTAAGAGTTAGGAGTTAGGAGTTAGGAGTTAGGAGTTAGGAGTTAGGAGTTGTGAATTACTTTTTATCTGTGCTGCCCAACTACCAACTACCAACTACCAACTACCAAATACCAAATACCAACTACCAACTACCAACTACCAACTACCAACTACCAACTACCAACTACCAACTACCAACTACCAAATAAAAAAGCAGCCTCTGCGTTTCGGATAACATTTTCCCGATACGCTGCTGCTTTCAAAGAAATATTTAATTATAAAGCTAACTCTGGCATTTGTGCTTTGAGTTATTTTTATGCTTAGTAAAGCTCTTCTTCCTTATGAGTTTCGATGGTGCAGTCAGAAGTTGGATAGGCGACGCAAGTTAATACATATCCGCCTTCCATTTGATCGTCGTCTAAGAAAGACTGATCGGACTGATCTACCGAACCAACAGTAATCTTACCAGCGCAGGTGGAACAAGCACCAGCACGGCAAGAGTAAGGCAGGTCTAAACCAGCCTCTTCAGCTGCGTCTAAAATATAAGTATCGTCATCACAGTCGATAGTTTGGTTTAAACCTTCGGCTTCGCTGACGAGTGTTACTTTAAATGTTGGCATTTCGTAAATCCTCTCTTTTTTGCAAACGGCAGTATAAGTTATCCTCAAGCAAACCATGCGGCTGCTCCTGAAGGATATAGCCGTATTTTTTTATTTGCTTCAATTCTGATACTACGAGAAAAATTGGACTTTGTTACTAGTTTTTTGTCTCGATTAGTAATGAAATAAGTACTGGCTCAATAGATAAGTTAAACTTATGGTTTTTGGCTGGTTTTGATGAGACTATTAAAAAATTTTATATACATTAAATTTGTAAATCAGTTATCGTAAGGATTATTAAAATTAATGGTATATATAGAGGTTTTGGTGATAACGTTCAACTTGGAAAGATAATTAGTTCGCTGTGGTGCTAACAATAATGTATAATCCTTTCACTGTTTGGGGTGTAGGGGATTTGGGAAGTGCAGGTAGGGTTAATTGGTACTGGTTACGCGGCAAAATTAAGGGCGCAAACGCTTTTAAAGGATGAAAGAGCCGATTTAATCGCTGTTGTGGGAGGAAATACCCCTTTAAAGACAGAAGCTTTTGCTAAAGATTTTCAGTGTCAGGTTTTAGAATCCTCTCATCAATTAATAGAAAAAGAAGATATCGAGTTGGTGATAGTTAGCAATGTTAATAGCGAACATGGTGCTGTAGCGCGTGCAGCCTTGGAAGCTGATAAACACGTTGTTATCGAATATCCTCTGAGTTTGGATTTAGTGGAAGCATCGGAATTAATAAATTTAGCAAAGTCTAAAAATAAGCTGCTTCATGTAGAGCATATTGAACTTTTAGGTGGTTTACATCAAGCTTTGAAACAAAATATATATAAAGTAGGCAACCTTTTTTACGTGCGCTACAGTACTATTAAGCCAGAGAATCCCGCACCTCGTAAGTGGACTTACAGTCATAATTTATTTGGTTTCCCTTTGACAGGTGCTATTTCCAGACTGCATCGCTTAATTAATTTATTTGGTGAAGTAAAAACTGTTAATTGTCACAGTAGATTTAAGGAAACGGAAGTCGAATTTTACCAATCTTGTTTTTGTACGGCTCAACTCAACTTTACCAACGGACTTTTCGCAGAAGTTGTATACGCTAAAGGTGAAACCATATGGGAAGCAGAGCGAAAATTTGAAGTACATGGTGAAAATGGGGGATTAATCTTCAATTCTCAGGAAGGATTTTTTATTAATTCACAAGCAACAATACCTATAGAAGTTGCTAGCCGTCGCGGTTTATTCGCCAAAGATACAGCTATGGTTTTAGACTATCTTTTCGATGGAACACCTTTATACGTAACCCCAGAAGAAAGTTTATATGCCCTCAAAGTTGCCGACGCTGCCAGAAAATCGGCTGAAACTGGAATTACCATCACGGTTTAAGAGAGTTAGGAGTTAGGAGTTAGGAGTTAGGAGTTGGGAGTTGGGAGTTAGGAGTTAGGAGTTAGGAGTTAGGAGTTAGGAGTTGGGAGTTAGGAGTTGGGAGTTGGGAGTTGGGAGTTAAGAATTAAGAGTTAAGAGTTAGTAGTGCGAGCATCTTGCTCGCTCGATACGCTTCGTGCAAGATGCATGTCTTGACAGACACACTTCGTTAACGCACTACTTCCAATCCCCAATGCCCAATCCCCAATGCCCAATCCCCAACTACCAACTACCAATTACCAACTACCAACTACCAACTACCAATCCCCTTCATAAATATAAATATTTTGATTTATTAATTCTTGATTATTGAGCATTTATCTTCATTGACGCTTTACTTAAATCTTACATAATACTACTAAGTGTTTTATTTTTCTTTTATGTTAGAAAAAAGACGTGTAGGATTGAGGAATGGGTTATGAAATCGTTAATAAGAGTGGGGGCAATAGCTACGTTAAATTTGCTTTGCTGTTCCAGTTTTGCTCAAGCTGCTGATGTTGCAAATAAGATCGAAGTACAATCTAATGTTTCTCAATCAAATGTATTAAAAACTACTGTTGCTCAAAATGTAGCACCTGTAAATTTAAAAAGTCGATTGCAATCGACTGCGACAAATACTGAGTTTGCGAATTTTTTACCTAGCGATGCACCATTGGTAGCAACGATTGATACATCTTCGGAAACTTGGAGAAAAGCTGGTAATTTTCAATTGTTTCAAGCAGTTTGGAATGGAATTTCTTTTTTGATTCCACCACAATTTAAAACTGGATATGCAACAGATATTAAACCTTGGTTAGGAGAGCAAATAGCTGTTGCTTTTTTACCAAAACGTGGTTCTCAAGTGACTGTGGATGACAATTTTATTACTTTGATTCCGGTGAAAGACGAAGTTGCTTTGCAAGGTTTTTTGACAAAGCTTAAAGCTAATGGAAGTTTGAACCAGCGACAGTATAAGGGAATTACGATTTTAGAAACTAAAACAGGTTCTTCAAGGCAAGATAGTACAATACCTCCGGTTCCTAAATCTCCTATTAATAAAGCTACTAAACCAAACATCTTAAAAAATCCAGGCTTAAACAAACCAAATTTAAACAGGAAAAACAGTTTAGCTATAGGTATTTTGCCGGGACATTTGGCAATTGGTTATTCAAATAAATCAATTGAAAGAGTTATTAATACCAATCGACAAAAAGCTGCGACTTTAGCTCAAAATTCTTTGTTTCGTAAAACCATTAGACAACCACAAACAGGTAAAGCTCTGTTTGCAATGTATCAAGATCCGGTTGGCTATATTGATTTTGCCAAAGAAATAATTAAAGATCCAAGTTTAGGTTTACCTACTATTGATTTAGAAAGTATTCTTTCTACAGAGCAACTTAAAAATTATCAAAGTCTCGGCTCTTTTGTTACGGTTCAAAAAGAAGGAATTCGTTTTCAAATAAATGCTTATCTTTCACCTGAATCTAATAAAAATAATCTTGCCGATAATATCAAGACGCAAAATATATTATCTCGAATGCCAGCAGCAACGTATTCTGCTATTAACGGTAAGAATCTGAATCTAAGATGGCAAACAATATCTAAGTTATTAAGCTCTCAAAAAGACTTTAAAGATAGTTTAACGACTTTGCGCGGGCTTATTCGCACTAATACCGGGCTAGATTTAGATCGCGATATTATTAGCTGGATGAATGGGGAATTTGCCTTTTTTATGTTTCCTACCAAAGGCGGATTTTTTCAAGCTATGAATCCTAGTTTAGATATGGGAATTGGTTTAGCTGTTGAAACCAGCAATCGAGCCGCTGCTGAGAATACTTTAAATAAGTTAGGAAATTTAATTTCATCTGTATCCAAGGGAGAGGTAAAAGTTGCTCAAAAGAGTATCAAAAACCAAGCTGTAACTAGTTGGGATGTAGATGGAGATTCCGCAAAAAGCCTGCTTGCTTACAGTTGGGTAGACAATAATACGTTAGTTGTGACTACGGGATATGGAGCGCTTGCAGATTTAGTGCCGCAGCCTTATGTAGCTTTATCTTCGGCTTATAACTTTAATACAGCAACTAATTCTCTTCCTAACCCAAATAATGGTTATTTCTATATGAATATGGGTTCTTTGCTGTCATGGGTTTACGGTTTTGTACCTGAGCAATATACCAATAATCCGTATTTTAATATATTTAAACAAGCGGTTGGCTCAGTTTATAGTATTAGCGCGACGACTTCTAATAAGGTTGATAGAGAACAATCTGATTTTCTAATTGTTTTGGCACCTGTTAGGAAGAAGATTAAGTAAGTAAGTTGGCGTTGAAAATTATAACTATGACGAGGGAGTAGGGAGTAGGGAGTGGGCAGTAGAGGTAAGGGTTTTAAGCCAATTTAACCGAATGTTACATAGCCCCGGTTTATTTGTGCCTACTTACATTACTCATAGACTTCCGAACGATGAGCAATATTACTAATAATTACTTGTTTGTTTTCATCATCAATTTGGTAAATTACTCGATAATCACCAATACGATAACGAGAATATCCAGCTAAATTACCTTTTAGAGATTTAATATTAGGATGAAAATAAGGATTTTGTTCTAATTGCTCAAAACATCTAGCAATCTTTTTAGCTAATGCTTGCGGATAATATTACTTCATACATCAGACCTAATGGTTCTCCAATTTTTTACACGATTTTGAGCAATATCTTCTTTGCCTTTTTCAAAAGATTCAATAAAACCAGGAATATCTAGCAATTCTTGAGTAGCTGCTTCACTTTCTCGATCTTCTAAATAAGCTAAGAATTCGGCTACCATCTGCAAGCGTTCGGAAGTTAAACCATCAAGATATTTATTAATCTGTTGACGCATTTCAGTAGTATTCATAGTTGGTAACTTTGTTTGTCTGGAGTTAATATGTAAATTATTTATTTTATATTTTACCTCTATGCTACTTAAAATGATTGCTTTTTATTAGGGAGCATCCCGATTTTGCAAAAACACAATTTGGTAGTGCGAGCATCTTGCTCGCTTGATACAGATAGCGCCCAAGATGCTCGCACTACAAAAAATAAATTTGCACATTTGGGATGCTCCCTTTTATTAAGCATTATTGCTTTGTTACACTCAACTTACTAATTTATTTTCTTAACTCTGCAAAATTAATGTGATGAAGTAGTATTTGTTTACCACATAAGTTTTGCAATGTTTGTAGTTGGGACTTTAGTCCTAAATCCGAGCGAAGACGGCGCTTACTACGAAACTGCTAAAAGCTTTCACAATCAACTGAAGGAATTACAGAATCTTGCGATTTATCTTCGGGCATTTGGGCAACAAATATCACGTTACCTTCATTATCAACTACCCATCCAGTAGCTTCTACAATTTTATTTTTAACGTTAATATTGCTATTTTCATTGCTAATATTAGTCGAAGATTCTTTTGTCGCTACTAAATCAAACAAGTCAGTTAAGGTTGTTTCTCCATTAAATAGATTGCCGGGGTTTTGTGGTAATCCACCCTTTCCGCTAACAATAAAATTATTTCCATTACTGGCTGCACATCCAGCTTTAATTCCATCTTTTTCCACAAAAGCTTTTGGTAATTCGACTAAAGCAGTGGCAGGGTTTTCATTTAGTTGGTTTACGGTAACTTCTCCATTAACACCAAATTTAGAGCTTGCTGTAATATCGCTTTTAGGTGTTTTTTGTTCGCGGAATACTAAACCAATAATATTCTGGGTAGTAATATCAATATCACCACCATCCCCTTGATTTGCATTCGCTGTAATATCGCTATTTTCAAAAGGCAATCCGATCGTAAAACCTCGATCGTTATTGATAGTAATATTACCACCATTAGCAGTATCAAAAGCTTCGGCAGAAATTAAACTGTTATTTGACATTATTAATAAATCATTTACAGAAAGCGTAATATTTGCACCTTCTAAGCTCTCGCCTTTACTAGTTTCGGCTGTTAATATACCTCGATCTAAAGACAATTTATTTGCTATAATATCTAAATTTCCTGCTTGTCCTAATTTACTGCTAACTGTTATTTTAGCTTGATTATTGATAGAAAAATCGCTCGTGTTAACTGTTATTGAGCCAGCGATTCCATCTTTATTTGCCTGTACCGATAAACCGCCTTTACCAGTTATTTCTATTGAGTCTGCGGCATTAATATTTAAGTTTCCAGCTTCACCATCAACTGTAGATGCTGAAATTTCACTGTTTCTTAAAAACAACGAATTTAAATCTTTTAAAGTAATATTACCACTAATTCCCGATTGTGTATTCGCGAATATTTTTGCTTGGTTATCAAGATTAATATCCGATGCTTCAATCAATATATAACCTGCATCTCCGCTACCTTTACTGCTAACTGTTGTTTGAGAGTTATCGCTAATAGTTAAATTATTGGTATTGATATCTATAAAACCTGCTATTCCGCCACCAACTGCTCCTGAAGCAATTTTACTATCGGTTTCGATTTTTACTGAATCTTCAGCATTGATCGTAATATCGCCAGCTTCACCATCAATCGTAGTGGCACTAATTAAACTATCTCGGCTTAATTGCAAAGTTTTTAAATCTTGTAATTTAATATCTCCACTAATTCCATCAATAGTTTCTGATGTAAGTTTCGCTTGATTATCAAGAATGATGCTATCAGCAGTAACTGTTAAATCACCTGCTGCTTTTTTACTGTTTACGCTAGCTCGCGAAGCATTAGTAATATTAAATTTTCCCGTAGTAATGTTTAATTCCCCTGCAATTCCTTCACTCGCTTCTGATGTGATACTGCTAGCATCAAGAATGTTAATTGTGTCTAAGGCATTAATAATTACATCTCCTGCTTCCCCATCAACTGTAGATGCGGTTATTTGACTATTCCGATCTAATTTTAGTGATTCTAAGTTATTGAATTGAATATCTCCACTAATACCAGATTTTGTTTCTGCTGCAATTTTTGCTTGGTTATTAATATTTACAATCTTTGCATCTACGAGTAAATTACCTGCGCTACTATTTCCTTTACTGCTAACAGTTACTTTTGCGCCATCAGCAATATTAAATAGAGGTGTATTAATCTCGACATTTCCTGCGGTACCAGCTCCTTCAGTACGAGCAAATATTCCGGAAGCGGCACC
>JBCCLY010000091.1:0-9548 GCA_039026655.1 Cyanobacteria bacterium P01_C01_bin.38
ACGACATTAGGTATTATTCTAGTGATAGCTTCTTTTGGTGGTGTAATCTGGAATGCTCAAAAGCCCAAGCATCATGCTTTCGTAATAACTTTAAATTCTGGAGACAAGAGGTTTTTTATTACAACTGATAAGTCAGGATTAAAGCAAGTGAGTTCAACGATTTATGACATTCTAGAAAAAGAGAAAGAAGCTACGTATCAAGTAACAGTAAACAATAGCAATATAAAAGGTAATTTCATTCAAGGATACGCTGAAGGAGATTACTCCTTTAGTGAAGGCTAATTGTCAAAATGTAAAATTTAGGAATTAAACAATGAGTAATAATTCAGCTAATATTAGCGGAAGTACATTTTCAGGCAATTTTGCTCAAGGAAATGTTAAAGGAGATATGAAATATATCAGTTCTGTAAATGCTGATAATTCTAATAGTAAAGACGTTGGCGAACTCATATCTCAATTACAAGCATCTGTAGAAAGTGACTCAACCTTGAATCAATCAGATAAGCAAGAGGCTTTGCAACAGATAAATAAATTGGAAGAAGCTGCAAAAAATCCTGAAAATAGCAATAATACTAACTCTGTTAAACGTGCTTCCAGAATGTTGAAAGGAATTGCTAGCGAATTACCAACTGCAACAAAGTTTGTTGAAGCTTGCACTAATCTTTTACCTCTTATAACTAAGACTTTTGGACTTTAGAAACAACTGTACTTAGACAAGAAAATACTTAATTATTATTAAATTAAACCTCTGTGTTCCTCTGCGTAAACCTCCGCGTACTTCTGCGTTTAAAAATAAATTCTAAGGTGGGCGATCGCCCACCCCAAAATCAACTACTTAGCCCCACTCGGCATCCCCAAAATATCCTCAATCTTGGGCATTTCCTCTAACGGAATCACTCTCCCTTCATCTTCAAAACCTTGAATCTGGTCAAAGTTCAAATACTTATACAAGTCATCAGCAAAGGGATGAATTTTATTCGCCACAATATCCATATATTCCTGCACCGATGGCAGCTTTCCTAACAATCCACAAACGGCTGCTAACTCGGCGGAACCAAGATAAACTTGCGCTCCTTTACCCATACGATTGTTAAAATTCCTAGTAGATGTTGAAAACACGGTAGCATTATCTTCTACTCTTGCTTGATTCCCCATACATAAGCTACAACCTGGCATTTCTGTCCGCGCATTTGCTTCTTCAAATACTTCGTAAATACCTTCTGATTTCAGTTGCTTTTCGTCCATGCGGGTAGGAGGACAAATCCACAATTGAGTTGTAACTTTTCCGGCGTTTTCTAATACTTTGGAAGCTGCTCTATAATGTCCGATATTGGTCATGCAAGAACCAATAAACACTTCGTCAACTTTATCGCCGACTACTTCCGATAGTAATTTTACATTATCTGGATCGTTTGGTGCAGCTACTATTGGTTCTTTGATTTCATTCAAATTAATTTCAATTGCTTCTGCATATTCGGCATTTTCATCACCTGACATTAATTCGGGATTCGCCAACCATTGTTCCATTTTGGCTACCCGACGCAATATTGTCCGAGCATCTTGATAACCACGCGCTGCCATATTCTTTAATAAAGCAACATTGGAACGCAGATATTCGGAAACAGTTTCTTCGCTTAGTTTAATCGTACATCCTGCACAAGAGCGTTCGGCGCTAGCATCTGTTAATTCAAAGGCTTGCTCTACTTTCAAATCTGGTAAGCCTTCGATTTCCATAATTCTTCCAGCGAAGACGTTTTTCTTATTCTTCTTCTCTACGGTTAATAATCCTTTTTGAATTGCGACGTAGGGAATTGCATTTACAACGTCTCTCAAAGTAACGCCAGGTTGCAATTCACCTTTAAATTTTACCAAAACCGATTCGGGCATATCCAAAGGCATCACACCCAAAGCTGCCGCAAACGCTACCAAACCAGAGCCTGCTGGGAATGAAATTCCCAAGGGAAAACGAGTGTGGGAGTCACCACCAGTTCCCACGGTATCTGGTAACAGCATTCTATTTAACCACGAGTGAATAATACCATCACCGGGACGTAAAGCGACACCACCACGTTGAGCAAAAAAGTCTGGTAATTCTTTGTGAGTTTCTACGTCAACGGGTTTGGGATAAGCTGCTGTATGACAAAAGCTTTGCATTACCAAGTCAGCGGAGAAACCCAAACAAGCCAATTCTTTTAATTCGTCGCGAGTCATCGGTCCCGTGGTATCCTGAGAACCAACGGTAGTCATTAAAGGCTCGCAAGACATACCAGGGCGTACTCCCGGTAAACCGCAAGCTTTCCCAACCATTTTCTGAGCTAAACTAAAGCCTTTACCGCTATCTTCGGGTAGTTGGGGACGAATAAATAATGTACTAGGTTCTAAATTTAATGCTTCGCGGATTTTATCAGTAAGCGCACGTCCGATAAGTAACGGAATTCTGCCACCAGCGCGTACTTCATCAAAAATTGTATCGGGTTTGAGCTTAAAGGTAGAAATAACTTCGCCGTTTTCGTTGGTAATTTCTCCTTTGTAAGGATGAATGGTAATTACCATACCCGTTTCCATCTTGGTGACATTGCATTCGATAGGTAAAGCACCCGCATCTTCTGCGGTGTTGAAGAATATTGGCGCGATACTGCCACCTAAAATATATCCTCCCGCACGCTTATTAGGAACATAAGGAATATCTTCTCCCAAATGCCACAACACCGAATTAATCGCCGATTTACGAGATGAGCCAGTTCCCACCACATCCCCAACATATGCCACGGGATGTCCTTTTTGTTTCAATTTCGCAATAGTTTCCAACCCGTCAGGCATGGCATTTTCTAACATTGCCAAAGCGTGGAGGGGAATATCTGGGCGCGTGGTAGCATGGGTTGCCGGAGATAAGTCGTCTGTATTGGTTTCGCCAGGAACTTTGAAAACAGTAACGGTAATTTCTGCGGGTACTTCTGGACGAATTGTAAACCATTCCGCTTCTGCCCAAGAATCAACTACCCGTTTGGCAAAAGGATTAATTTCAGCAAGCTCTAAAATATCGTGAAAGGCATCGTAAACCAACACCGTTTTACTCAAAGCAGTAGCAGCATACCTCGCAATTGGCTCTTTTCCTTCACCACCCATTACCAAAGGTGTTTCAGAAGAATCGGATAGCGATACGCTCGGAGTTTGTAACAGTTCAATTAAAGACTGAACGTTGTAACCACCCACCATAGTACCTAATAATTGTACCGCTTCGATGGGTGAAATCAAAGGGCACTCTATTTCTTCTTTAGCAATTCCAGTCAGAAATCCAGCCTTTACATAAGCTGCCGGATCGACTCCAGGAGAAACTCTTTCTCGCAGCAAATGCAGTAAAAATTCCTCTTCGCCTTCTGGTGGATTTTTCAATAATTCACATAATTCCGACGTTTGTTGTGCATCTAACGGCAAAGGAGGAATTCCTAAAGCCGCTCTTTCTTCAGCGTGTTTGCGATATGATTCAAGCATTTTCATCTCCACGAATACAATTTAAAACTTACTTTTTAGAGTAACTTTTATTGAAAATTATTCGATTCACCTGCAGATATAATTGTCAGTACTTATAGCATTTATAAAGTTTTACCTGATACAAACTATCCTGTAAACAACCTCCAAATCTTATTTTTAGTAAACAGTTGCTAAACATTTACAATTATGAATCAAAAGCATTGGTCGCTTGGCATTTACAATCAATATTTTCATGTGTAGATGGTCACTTTTATTTTAAGGAAATAAAATTATGGTATTCTGACAATTAATATTATTAGCTAGCAATTAAGAACAGTTTGAGAGTTCTTATTATTATCACTCTACATCTAATAGTGGTAAAACGTTCTTATTGAAAATAATTATCATATATTGTTTTGCAGTTGAATTTTATCGTTATGAATAATATAAAATATTCTATATTATACGACGCATACCATATATTGTTTATGACTACAAGTTATACCGTTGAATTCATCCATCAGGGTAAAACACATAGTTTACAGGTACCCGAAGACGAAACTATTCTATCTGTTGCAGAAGAAGCTGGTTTGGAATTACCTTCTTCATGTAATGCTGGTGTTTGTACCACTTGTGCCGGTAAAATCTTAAATGGTGGTAGTGTAGACCAAAGCGAGGGTATGGGAGTTAGTCCAGATTTACAAAATGAAGGTTTTGCGCTGCTTTGTGTAGCTTATCCTCGTTCCGATTTGAAGATTGAAACCGAGCAGGAAGATACTGTTTATCAAAATCAGTTTGGTAAAGTTTAATTTTTTTTTTTAGTTTCGCGATTAACTGTTGTTAAATAGCAGTTAATCGTTAACGCTTTGGTAATTGGTAATTGGTAATTGGTAATTGAGGAAATATATAAATAATGATTACTGATTTTATTCGTGTAGAAATTGATTTACAAGACAATCCGATTAAATTACATAAGTCTATAGAATCTGAATTACACAAATATGGTAAGCCTTTACGTTGGGCTATTACTGCTGTTGATTCTAAGAAAGAGAAAGTTGTTTTGGAAGCGGTTGTGACGAAGGAAGGAAGTTAATATTTATGAGCAAACCTAATTTTGCAACAATGAGCAAAGCAGAATTACGAGCATAAGTAGGTTGGCGTTGAAAATTGTAATTAGGGATAGGGAATAGGGAATAGGGAGTAGGAATAAGGCTTTGATCCTAATTTACATTCCGTAACATAGTGCTGTTTATTTCTGCCTACCTACTTATGTAATTGCACATCCAGATGATAAGGAAGCTTTTTACGCGCTTGCTGACTTATTAACAGCTAATTCATCTTCAAATAAATATCCCGCACAAATGACACCAGAAGAAATTAATCAAGCCGTATTAGAACGAATTGAACAAATGAAACAGTAATCATTTGATTATAAAATGTGATGTCAATTTAATTATATAATTTATATTTCTAGTTTTCCGATCAATTTAAGATGCTAGAAACCCGGTTTTTTCAAAAAACCGGGTTTCTGAATTGTTCTCAAATGATTTAGGATTGATGTAGAGAAATTATTTCCAATAAAACATAATTAAAAAATGGCTTACAGTGATTTAACTCTAACTAAGTTTAAAAATAGCTTCGATATTTATATAGAGGAAAAAACCAATCTATTCGCGAATATCGAACCTTTGGAAGCTAGCGATAAATTAAAAAGCGATTTGCAAGAAACTGCCGAACTAGCTTTAGCTATTAATACAGAAAAAGCACGTTCGGAAATGATTATTTTACCGATATTATTAGAAATTAGACGTAGAAGCAATTATCAGATAAGTTTATTTTCTGGGACTAATTTTGATGTTGATATAGAAAAAGGTTTAAATGGTTATTGTGATTTTATAATTAGTCGTTCCAAGGAACAACTATTAATTAATGCGCCTGTTATAATTATTGTTGAAGCGAAAAACGAAAATATCAAAAATGGATTGGGACAATGTGCTGGTGCAATGTTAGCGGCACAAATATTTAATCAGCAGCAAAATAATAATATTCAAACTATTTATGGAGCGGTAACTACAGGTGATATTTGGAAGTTTCTCAAGTTAGAAGCTAGCAATTTATTTATTGATTTGAATAATTACTATATTAAGGAGATTGATAAGATATTGGGAATTTTATGCCAAGGTGTTCGCTAGAATTATCTAATTTAACCACAGCAGCATTGCATTACCTTTACTTGCAGCATCCTTATAATAATCAACTAAAGCATCGTAGTAACAGTATTCTGATAAAGAATCGAAAATATAATCATGATAATCATCTTGACTGTGTAATCTTTGAACTACATCAGCAAGCCTTAGTTTAGATAAAGCATTAGCAATTAGATTCACTTCACTAACTGTTAAATAACGAATATCATCATAGCCAGCATTCGCGTTTAATTGTTCACCTCCTAATATAGCGTTAATCAAAGGGAATTCATCTTTTTGATTTATGCTTATCAACTCATCAATTTTAATTTCTGAATCTTCATAACCTGTAAATAAATAATGAAAAAAATACCAAGCCTTATTTATATCTAATGATTCTTCTATTCCTTTTTCAAGAATTAAATAAATATCTTTTGGAAATTTTTTAAGTTTCTTTAATTGTGTATCGCTCAAATCATTCCAATATTCCCATCCCATGTAAAACTCCGTTAAGTCAGGATGCTTTATTAATACTTCTAATAAGGATGTGCTTACTTTTGAAAATTCTGCTGTAGTTGACATTTTATTAATTTTTTATAGGACAAATTATTAGATAATTGATAATTGATAATTGTTCACTGATAACTGATAACTGAATTAATGCGTCCATATACTGCTATTTTAATTATTCCCACGGGGGTTGGAGCAGCCATCGGAGGTTATGCTGGCGATGCATTACCTGTTGCTAAAGCTATGGCTGAAGTTTGCGATGTTTTGATAACTCATCCTAATGTTCTTAACGGTGCAATGTTGTACTGGAATCTACCTAATGCTTTATATGTGGAAGGTTTTGGGATTGACAAATTCGCTGAAGGATGTTGGGGTTTGCAGCCAATACATCAAAATAAAATTGGTTTGATTTTGGATCGAGGAATTGAGCCAGATTTACGTTTAAGAAATATTCAAGCAGCAGACGCAGCTAGAGCCACGCTAGGATTAAATTTAACAGATTATGTAGTTACCGATGCTCCTTTAAATGTTGAATTACGCTCGGCTGAATCCGGCGCGAGTTGGGGTACTATTGGCAATCCAGATAGTTTGTTAAGGGCTGCGGAGGTGTTGATTAATAAAGCAGGAGCTAGCGCGATCGCAGTTGTTGCTCGTTTCCCCGATAACCTTGATGAAGAAGCAGAGCAAAACTACCGTGAAGGCAATGGAGTAGACTTAATCGCTGGTGCGGAAGCGGTAATTAGCCATTTAATAGTGCGAGAATTTCAGATTCCCTGCGCTCATTCTCCAATATTTTCTCCACCACCTTTAGACGCAAATTTATCACCGCGCTCTGCTGCGGAAGAAATAGGCTATACTTTTTTACCAAGCGTACTTGTGGGGTTGAGTCGCGCACCGCAGTTTGTTAGCAAAGATTCTAATAGTGCTAGTAATAGTAATAACGATATATGGGTGAATCAAATCGATGCGGTGGTAGTACCAGCAAATGCTTGCGGTAGCAGTGCTTTACTAAGTTTGAGCCAAAAGAATATTCAAATAATTACTGTAGAAGAAAATCAAACCCAGATGCAGGTAACAACTCAAGCTTTGGGAATCAAAACCATATCAGCAAGCTCTTACTTGGAAGCAATAGGAATATTGGCAGCTCGTAAAGCAGGAGTTAACCCATCTACTTTAAGTTCTACAATATTTACTTTACAGCAGCTGGTTTAGATGTTAATTGTTAGTTGTTTCTCAATATGAAGCCTATTAACTGTTCCCTAATATTGAAATAACTGTGACGCAACAGCAAAAGAATGAGCCAGAAATCCCATACCTGACACGTACCCAAGTGTTGATGGCAATGGGAGTGACAGCTATTATTTTATGGATAATTGCCAAGGTGTGGTTACAATTTGGTGACTTTTACTTGATGTCTTGGCGTTGGAATCAACAACAATTCTTGATAGGAGTCGCTTTAGGTTTAACTATAACCGGCTTTAGTAGTTTAGCTTATAAGTTTTCCGCTTTGTATCGTAAAAGCGCCAACTATTACTTAGAAATTGTATTGAAACCTCTAGCATTACCCGATTTGATTTGGCTGGGTTTGCTACCTGGTTTGAGTGAAGAATTACTGTTTCGAGGAGTCATGCTTCCGGCTTTAGGCTTCGATGATTTAGCCGTCATCGTATCAAGTATTTGCTTTGGTGTTTTACATCTGAGCGCCCCTGGGCAATGGGCTTATGTCGCTTGGGCAACTATTATTGGAATCATTTTAGGATATAGTGCTTTGCTCAGCGGTAATTTATTAGTTCCCATAGTTGCTCACGTTGTAACTAATTTAGTTTCTAGCTATTTTTGGAAAATACAGCAGTCAAAGTAATTTTGGCAACAGATGCGTTAAATTGTTCGTAGTAATGTTCGTAGTAAGGACTTTAGTCCCAAATCCGAGGATTAATTTAATTTTTGGATGTAATGTTCGTAGTAAGGACTTTAGTCCTTAATCCGAGAACTAATTTACTTTTAGATTTTAACAACAGATGCGTTTGTTTTGAATTTTGAATTGAATCCGATGGTGATAGGAAAAATCCAGAATTGATTCGTCACAAGTGAAACCCAACGTGCGTGGCAGCAGGTTAGAATAAATGAGTCTACGCAGGTAGACTTCGCTTGTATCGTAGCGTTTTCAACCATCAGATAAATATCCTTACATTCTCTAAGGTATAGTCATTCCTGCGGAAAAAACATATGATTGGTAGTGCGAGCATCTTGCTCGCTGACAGCTAGCGAGCAAGATGCATATCCTGTCGGACACACTGCGTTAACGCACTACGGAAATTAATTGGAATTACTATAATTAATGTACCCTCAAAATAATTTATACAATATCTGAATAATTACAACCTATACCCAACCTCTTGTTTCTTCATTAGTAAGCGTACTTTCTAGCTTTATACAGCACTTTGCAGTTAAATGAGGTACATTCTTTTACTCCCTACTCCCTACTCCCTACTCCCTTATCACGATAGGTTCTGTACCTCATTAAGATGAAATCTGCTGTATATTCTTCTATAGTCGCTGATAAAATGTGCTTCATCATTACGGGTTGTTGGGAATATTTTGCAATAAAAGCTGCATTCAAGGCTATATTACGAATATTCCCACCCGCAGCATTTAAATTAGCTAACTTGCGATAATTTAATTCATGGGTTGGGGTATCAGACGGAAAAATCTTTCTCCATATCCTCTCACGTTGGTTTGCATCTGGAAAGGAATATTTAACAATAATAGGACTTACGCAATTGTCACAAGACTCGGATGGTGCGTGACACTGAATACCCTATCTCTACGTTCAAATTAAGTCAAAGTGTCACAGCACCCTACAATAAAAATGTGCCAGTTACGTAAGTCCTAAATAAAACGGATACGACGTAAAAATGCATTGTCAATCGAACCTCTTAAATTAGTAGTAAGAATAGCTAAACCTTGGTATTGTTAAATACGCTGCAATAGATAACTGACTTCCATATTCCCATAGCGATCGCGTGCATCTTTCACATCACTACGTTTGCCAAACAGCGCGTCGGCTTCATCGAACAGAAGTATTGCTCCACCTTGTTCGGCAGCATCAAAAATACGTCGTAAGTTCTTCTCGGTTTCACCAATATACTTGCTTACAACCGTACTTAAATCAATTCGGTATAAATCCAGTTTTAACTCATTAGCCAAAACTTCATCTTACATGGTTTTACCTGTACCCGAAGTTCCAGAAAATAAAGCGCTAATACCTAAACCTCTTTTGAAGAAAGCTATTAGTTTTTATAGGTATTTTCATGTTTGTAGTTAGGACTTTTAGTCCCGGCAAGCGCGATAAATCGCCAACTACAAACCCATCAATATTGG